>JASLGB010000411.1 GCA_030150315.1 Dokdonella sp.
TCGGGCAAGATCATGCGCCGCATCCTGCGCAAGCTCGCCGAGAACCAGCCCGAAGCACTCGGCGACACCTCGACGCTGGCCGATCCCTCTGTGGTCGACAACCTGGTCGAGGAGCGGCTGGTGAAATGACACCGCCCCGACCGGTTCGGCCGCGCGCAAGCACCGTGCCGCGTCGCTTCGCGGCACAGCGCCGAACCGGAAATCCGCGCTGCACGAGCTGGGCTTTCGCATGTCCATCCTGATCGCTGACGACCATCCGCTGTTCCGCGACGCGCTCAAGCGCGCCGTGCTGCAGGCGCTTCCCGGCGCCGCCATCCGCGAGGCGGACAGCGTCGCCGCCCTGCACGCGGCGATCGAGGCACAGCCCGATACCGAGCTGCTTCTGCTCGATCTGCACATGCCCGGCGCCAGCGGGTTTTCCGCCCTGGTGCACACGCGCGCGCAGCATCCCGGGTTGCCCATCGTGGTCGTTTCCGCACACGAGGAACCGACAGTGATCCGGCGCGCGATCGCGCATGGCGCGTCCGGCTACATACCCAAGTCCGCGCCGGTGGAGACCATCGTCGAAGCCGTGCGAAAGGTGCAGGGCGGCGATCTGTGGATTCCCATCGTCGCCCGCGGCGGCGCCACGGCACTGAAGCCGGCCGAGGCCGACATCGCCGCGCAGATCGCGCAACTGACGCCGCAGCAGTTCCGCGTGCTCAACATGATCGCCGAGGGCCTGCTCAACAAGCAGATCGCCTACGACCTCGGCGTGTCCGAGGCGACGGTGAAAGCGCACATGACCGCGATCATGCGCAAGCTCGGCGTGTCCAACCGCACCCAGGTCGCGTTGCTGGCCAATCATCTGGCGGTGGATTCGGATTCGTCGATCACAGCCTCGCCGTCATGACCAATCTGCAGCGGGAGGCTGTACAGAAGATGTTCTCCTTCTACCGACTGAAGATGGCGATCGTGTTCACCTGTGTCGTCGTCTTGGCTTTCATTTTGACTGGGGCTTTTTCCGGCAACAGGCAACTCCTGTCCTCATTCACTGACTCTTGGGTTTTTACATTCTGCGTGACGTTCGTATGCTGGCTGATCGCCCCTTTCTTCTACAAATTCTTTGAAGAGAAATGACGCAGCAATGACGCGAACTGATCGATGGCAGTCCGCCGCGATCTACACGACATCCCGACGCCGGCCTCGCATGTCTTCCATCCCATTCCCACACTCCGCCGATTGCAGCGCGCCAACATGGCAGGCGCGGCTGGAATGGCAGGCGCGCCTGCGCCATCTGCGGCAGCGCCCTTGGCGGCTGGCTGGCGCGATCGTGCTGCTGTCGATCACCCTGCTGGCGACGTGGTGGCGGCTGCGTCTGGATGGCGCCGGCCTGCTGTCGATGGTTCGAGCCTATTGCTGGCCGCTGGCCGTGCTCGCGTTTGCCGCCGCATGGCGTTCCACGCGTCATGCGGCCATCCATGCACGGCACGACTTCGCGCAGTCGTGGTTCGCCGCGACGCCGCTTTCACAGGACGAGGTCGATCGCACGATCCGCCAGCGCGTCGGAAGGCGTCTGGCGCTGCCGACGTGCGTGGTCCTGCTGCTGCCGCTGGCGGCGATGGCCGCCAGCGCGCAAGGCGCATGGAGCACCTGGGGGATGCTGGCGGTGGGCGTCGGCGGCGGAGTGTTCGGCGGCTGGTTCGCGGCGAAACGCGCGCCAGCCTTCGTCGCCGCTCCGTTGCCGCCGCGGCTAGCGGCGCAGGCGAGTACCGCCGACGCCGCCGACCTCACCGCGTTGGCGCGCTGGCCGTTCGCACGCTGGCTGGCCGATGTCGAGCCGCGTCGCCATGCGCGGATGATCGCCGCCGTGCTGTTGCTGCTTCCGGCCGGCATCCCGCCGATGGCCGCCATGCTGGCTGTGGCCTTCGTGGTTTGCGTCGTCGCGGCGTGGGAGCTGTTGCGCGCTGTGCTCGCGACCCTTCCGCAGGCCGCAGCGTGGCTGCAGGCGACGCCGCTTCCGCTGGCGCCGTTCGCACGCGCCCTGATCGCGCGACCGGCCGCGGCGCTGGCCGTGCTGATCGCCATCGCCGGCCTGTGCCTGGCCGGTTTGGGCGTGTCGGCGGCGCGCGTCGGCGGCATCGCGGTGGGGGCGTTCGTCGCGCTGTCGATCGCGATCCTGCAGTCGCTGGCGTGGCGCTATCAGGCACGGCGCGCGCGGCGGGAAATCCTGGCCACCGCGGCGCTGGCGCTGGTGCTTCTGACCACCGCCGCATGGCTGCTGCCGTGGCTGGCGTGCGCTGCCGGATTGCGCGGTCTGCTGCAGCTGAGGCGCGCATGAGTCCGCCGCTGCCGGCGCCGGTGCTGGAACTGGAATCGGTTTGTGCCGGCCACGGCGCGCGGGAAGTCCTGCACGGCGTGAACCTGCAGGTGGCGCGCGGCGAATGGGTCGTGCTGCTCGGCGCCAACGGCAGCGGCAAGAGCACCCTGCTCGATACCTGCGTCGGCAAGATCACGCCGCGCTCCGGCATTGTCCGCGTCGCCAGCGCGGCGATGGCGACGCAGGCCGAGGCAGCCAAACACCGGCTCGGCCACGCCATCGCGCCGGAACGGTTGCCGCCGCTGCTGAGCGCGCGCGAATGCCTTGCCGTGCAGGCGGCGGCGAAACAGTTGGGACAGATCGATGCCGAGGTGCTGACATTGGCGGCGGAACTGCGCCTGACACCGTGGCTGGACGACGCGGTGGCGCTGATGTCCTACGGCACGCGGCAGAAGATCGGCGCCCTGATTGCGCTGCTCGGCGATCCGGCTCTGGTCGTGCTCGACGAAACCTTCAACGGCCTCGATCCCGACAGCGGCCTGCGCCTCAAGCGTCATCTGCGCACGCGCGTCGACGCGGGACGCTGCGGCGTGCTGCTGGCCACGCATGCACTGGACATCGCCGAGCACTGGGCCGATCGCGTCGTGCTGCTGCACGACGGCCGCATCGTGCACGAGTGGTCGCGCGCGGAGCTGGCCGCGCTGCGCGAGGCGCGCGACGGCGGGCTGGAGGCAGCCATGGCGGCGCGCATCGCAGCGGACGGTTGACCGCTTCGGCAGGCGCGGATCAAGTCGACACGGAGCTGCCAGCCAACTGCCGGGAATCTGCAACCTGGTGCGGACAGTCGGCAGCTGGCAGCCGGATGCGGACGGCAGACTGATGGCGGCGCTCTGGTGCAATCCGCGCGGGCATGGCGCCGCCGCGACGCTGCCTCGCTTCAGCCCGGTCGCGTCTCGGTGCGCTTGCCCAGCTGCATGATCAAGGCGCGCAGCGCGGCCGGCTTGACCGGCTTGCGCAACACCGCATAGCCGAGCGATCGCGCGCGCAACGCCAGTTCGGCACTGGTATCGGCGGTGATCAACGCACCCGGCAACGGCGCATCGCAGGCCGCGCGCAAAGCGCCGAGCGCGCCCAGTCCATCCAGCGCCGCATCGAGGTGATAGTCCACCAGCAGCAGGTCGGGGCAGCGCCGACGCACGATGTCGAGCGCCTCCTCCAGCGTTCCGGCAAGGTCGCACGTCACGCCCCAGTGGGTCAGCAGCGCCGACATGCCTTCCAGGATGGCGGGTTCGTTGTCGAGGCACAGCGCGTGGACGCCGTCGGAAAGGACTGCGGTGTCGACACTGTTCGCCTGCGTGCGGCGCAGATCGGGATGCGCGGCGGCGCGCGCGACTTCGATCGTGAACACGCTGCCCCTGCTCTGGCGCGAACGGGCGCCGATGCGTGCATGGATGAGTCGCGCCATGCGCTCGCAGATCGCCAGACCCAAGCCAAGGCCCTTCTCGCCCCACGGCGACACATGCGTGCCGCGACGGAATTCGTCGAACACATGCGCGATCTGGTCGTCGGGAATGCCCGGGCCGCTGTCCCACACCTCGATGCGCATGTGGTCACCGGCGCGACGCACGCCGCAGACAACGCCGCC
>JASLGB010000024.1 GCA_030150315.1 Dokdonella sp.
CCCGCTGAGCCGGCTCAGGCCGGCGCCACGCCGCAGGCGCTGCGGATCGGCTCCGGCAGCGGCACCGAACGGCCGCTCGCCGGATTGATCCAGACCATCACGACCTCGCCATCGGCATAGATCCGGTTGGCGTCGTTCGCATCGACGATGCGATGCGCGATGGTGACCGACGAGTTGCCCACGCGCGTGGTCGCCAGTTCGACCACGATGCTGGATGGCCAGCCGAGCTGCTGGCGATAGTTCATGTGCGCCGACGCGACGACCGGCATCATCGATTCGTCGAACCAGGTCCCTTCGACCTTGGCCAGCCATTCCAGCCGCGCCTCCTGGATGTAGACCAGATAGGCCGCGTTGTTGACATGGTTGAACGCGTCCAGGTCGCCCCAGCGCACGGACGAGGGAATGCGGGCGAACGGCTTCCACGCCGGCGCCGGCTCGGCCGATGGGGCCTGTGCGGTGGTGCTGGGCGCAGTGGCGGGAGCTTCAGGCGTCGCCGCGGCGGCGGATTTTCTTGGCGCGCGCGGCTTTGCGCGGCTCTTGCTGGTCTGGGTCATGCGGCTTTGCTTTTCTTGCGGGAGCGCGGCTTCGGCGTTTCGATGCCGAGACTGCGCGCGAGGAAGTGGCCGGTATGGGAACCGGGTGTTTCGGCGACCTGTTCCGGCGTGCCGTTCGCGATGATCGTTCCACCGCGGTCGCCGCCATCGGGGCCGAGGTCGACGATCCAGTCGGCGGTCTTGATCACGTCGAGATTGTGCTCGATGACGACGACGGTATTGCCGTCGTCGGCAAGGCGGTGCAGCACTTTCAGCAATTGCTCGATGTCGTGGAAGTGCAGGCCGGTGGTCGGTTCGTCGAGGATGTAGAGCGTGCGGCCGGTGTCGCGCTTGGACAGCTCGCGCGACAGCTTCACGCGCTGCGCCTCGCCGCCCGACAACGTGGTCGCACTCTGGCCAAGCTTGATGTAGGTGAGGCCGACATGCATCAGGGTTTCGAGCTTGCGCGCCAGTACGGGCACCGGCTCGAACAGCTTGAACGCATCCTCCACCGTCATGCCGAGCACATCGGCGATGGTGTGGCCCTTGTAGGTGATCTCCAGCGTCTCGCGGTTGTAGCGCTTGCCGTGGCAGACGTCGCAGGGCACGTAGACGTCGGGCAGGAAGTGCATTTCCACCTTGATCAGGCCGTCTCCTTCGCAGGCTTCGCAACGGCCGCCCTTGACGTTGAAGCTGAAGCGGCCGGGGCCGTAGCCGCGCGAACGCGCCTCCGGCACTTGCGCGAACAGTTCGCGCAGCGGCGTGAACAGGCCGGTATAGGTGGCCGGATTGCTGCGCGGCGTGCGGCCGATCGGCGACTGGTCGATGTCGACGACCTTGTCGAACAGGTCCAGCCCTTCGACTTCGCGCAAGGGCGCCGGCTTCTCGTTGGCGCCGTTGAGTTCGGCTGCGGCAAGGCGATACAGAGTGTCGTTGATCAGCGTCGACTTGCCCGAACCGGAGACGCCGGTCACGCAGGTGAACAGCCCGGCCGGGATCTCCAGATCGACATCCTTGAGGTTGTTGCCGCTGGCGCCGAGGATCTTCAACCACCGCTCCGCGTCGGGAACGCGACGCTCGGTCGGAACATGGATTGCGCGGGCGCCGGAAAGGTATTGGCCGGTCAGCGAGCGCTCGGATTTCAGGATCGTCTCGAAGTTGCCCTGCGCGACGACCTCGCCGCCGTGGATGCCGGCGCCCGGGCCGATGTCAACGATGTGGTCGGCAAGGCGGATCGCGTCCTCGTCGTGCTCCACCACGATGACCGTGTTGCCGAGATCGCGCAGGCGGTTGAGCGTGCCGAGCAGACGCTCGTTGTCGCGCTGGTGCAGGCCGATCGAGGGCTCGTCCAGCACATACATGACGCCGACCAGTCCGGCGCCGATCTGTGAGGCCAGGCGGATTCGCTGCGCCTCGCCGCCGGAAAGCGAATCGGCTTGGCGATCGAGCGTGAGGTAATCCAGGCCGACATCGACCAGGAAATGCAGTCGCTCGTGGATTTCCTTGACGATCTTCGCCGCGATCTCGCCACGCCATCCGGCCAGCGTCAGTGCCTTGAAAAAGGCGAGGCTGCGCTCGATCGGAAGAGCGGTCAGCGTCGGCAGGTTGGCGTCGCCGACAAACACGTTTCGCGCGCTGCGGTTGAGGCGCTGCCCTTCGCAATCCGGGCACGGGCGCGATGCGATGAAGCGGGACAGTTCCTCGCGCACGGCAGGCGATTCGGTTTCCTTGTAGCGCCGTTCGAGGTTGTTCACGATGCCCTCGAACGGGTGCTTGCGCGTGACCGCTCCGCTGGCGCTGCCTGGCGTGTAGCGGAAGGCAATGGCTTCCTTGCCGGAGCCGAACAGCACCCGGTCGCGTGTCTCTTGCGGCAGTTCGTTCCACGGCGTGTCGACTTCGAAGCCGTAGTGTCGGGCAAGCGACTGGATCAACTGGAAATAGTACGGATTGCGCCGGTCCCAGCTGCGAATCGCGCCGGAGGCGAGGCTCAAGTGCGGGTGCACCACGACGCGCGCCGGGTCGAAAAACTGCGTCACGCCGATGCCGTCGCAGGCGGGGCAGGCGCCGATCGGCGAGTTGAACGAAAACAGGCGCGGCTCCAGCTCGGGCAGCGCGTAGTCGCAGACCGGGCAGGAAAAGCGCGAAGAAAAGGTCGTTCCGATCGCGGCGGGGTCGTCGTGGTCGACGAGGATCGCGATGCCTTCGCCAAGCCGCAGCGCCGTCTCGAACGATTCGGCCAGGCGTTGCTTGATGTCTTGGCGCGGGCGGAAGCGGTCGATCACGACCTCGATCGTGTGCTTGACGCGCGGCGCCAGCGGCGGCACCGCATCCAGTTCGTGCACCACGCCGTCGACGCGTGCGCGCACGAAGCCCTGCGCGCGCAGCTGCTCGAACACCTGCACGTGCTCGCCCTTGCGTTCGCGCACGACCGGCGCGAGCAGCATCCAGCGTTTTTCCGCGTCCAGAGCCAGTGCCGCGTCGACCATCTGGCTGACGGTCTGCGCCTCCAGCGCAATGCCGTGATCCGGGCAGCGCGGCGAGCCGACGCGCGCGAACAGCAGGCGCAGGTAGTCGTAAACCTCGGTGATCGTGCCGACGGTCGAGCGCGGATTGTGCGAGGTGGACTTCTGCTCGATCGAGATGGCCGGAGACAGGCCTTCGATCGAATCGACGTCAGGCTTTTCCATCTGGCCAAGGAACTGGCGCGCATACGAGGACAGCGACTCGACATAGCGGCGCTGCCCTTCGGCATAGATCGTGTCGAAGGCGAGTGAGGATTTGCCCGAGCCGGACAGGCCGGTGATCACGATCAGCCGGTCGCGCGGCAGATCGAGGTCGATGTTCTTGAGGTTGTGCGTGCGCGCACCGCGGATGCGGATCGTGTCCATGAGGACGGC
>JASLGB010000106.1 GCA_030150315.1 Dokdonella sp.
GTGACGGCTGCAGATGCAACGGCCGAAGCGGACGAATCGCCGACCGCCGCCGAGCCCGAGGCCGCCGCGCCGGCGCCGGCCGAAACTGTGCCGTCGCCCGAAGCCACCGTCAGCGAATTGCTGGCGCAGGCGCGTTTCCACGCCACGGTGGACAGCCTCAACGCCGAACGCGAGCAACAGCGCGAACGGCAGAAGGCTGCGCTGGCACGCATCGAAAACATCATGGCGCCGTTCGAGGCGGCGCTGGACAGCGGCAGCAGCACGAAGGCGCATGCGCACAAGCAGGAAATCGATACCCTGCGCCGTGACCTCACCTCCGCGCTGCCGCGCGCGCTCGCGCAACGCCTTGCCACCGCCGAGCAGCGCCACGCCGAACTGAGTCGCTGGCAGCACTGGGCCGACGGGCAGCGGCGCGTGCAGATCTGCGAGGAAATCGAAGCGCTGCCGTCCGCGGGACTGCACCCGGACGCGGTCGCCGCCCGCGTGCGCGAAGCGCAGGCCGAGTGGACGCGCCTGGACGCGCTGGAAGGCGACAACGCGCGTCGTTCCGGCGGTTTGGGACGGCGTTTCCACACGGCCTGCCGCGCGGCGCTGGATCCGGCACGTGCCTACTTCAAGAAGCGCCAGGAGCTGCGCGAGTCCGAGGCGCAGCGCATTGGCGAGGTGCTGGAGCGCGCCAACGGCCTGGATGCCGAATCGGCGCCGGCGCAGATTCTCGCGATGCGGCGCGAGGTCACGGCGGCGTTGCGTGATCTCGATCGCGTCGAGCCGCGCGAACGCAAGGCCTTGGCCGAGCGCCTGAAACAGGGGCTGGCCGCATTGGATGCGCGCATCGCCGCGCACGACGAGGGCGTGGCGAAGGCGAAGCAGGCGCTGATCGAGCGCGCCGAAGCGCTGACCCGGCCGACCCTGCAGCGCGGTGCCGCCGGCAGCGCGCGTGAACTGCAGCAGTCGTGGCAGGCGGCCGGCAATGGCCGGCGCGCACGCGATCAGGCGCAATGGCAGGCGTTCCGCAGCGCGATCGATGCCGTGTTCAAGGCGCTCGATGCCGATCGCGCCGAGCGCCATGCGCGCGACGATGCGCAGCGGCAGGAAGCGGAAGCCCTGTGCGTCGAGCTGGAATCGCTCGCGGCTGCCGCCGGCGACGCGGATCGCGCGGCGGTGGCGCGTCTGGATACCGCCTGGAATGCGCTGGGACGAACCGACGACGCGCTGCGTCAGCGGTTTGACGCGGCACGCAAGGCCCTTCGCGACGCCGCGAACCAGCGCGAACGCGCAGCGGCGCAGGCGCGTTTCCGCCACTGGCTGGATCGCTGGCGCCTGTGCCGCGAAGCCGAACAGTCCGGCAACGGCGGCGATCTGCAGGCGCGCTGGCAGGCCGCAGCCGCCACCGACATCGCCGGCAACGCGCTGGCGACGCGCTTCGAACAGGCTGCTGCCGGTGCCGCCCTGCCCGCGAATGCCGACGCCCTTCGCGACGTGGTGATCGAGCTGGAAATGCTGGCCGGCATCGACTCGCCCGAGGCCGAGCGCGAGCGCCGCCGCACGATGCAGATCGACAAGCTGTCCTCGCGCATGCGCGGCGCGGCGGCGGTTTCGAGCACGCAGGAACTGGTCGAACTGCTGGCACGCCTGACCGGGATCGGCGGTGGCGACGCCACGCTCGACTCGCGCGTCGAGCGGGCCGTGATGGCGGCGCTCGACAGCAAGGGCTGACGGCTCCCGGCGACTCCGCTCGCCGGCACTTCGCAAGGCAGTCCACAAGGCAGTTCGCACCAAGGCAGCGCCCTCGTCCCTTGACGAGGGCGCTGTGCGTTTGTGCTGGCGACACGCCCTCTGCCGGCGACCGCATCAGCCCCGATCGGCGCGGGCGGCGCGGGCAGCGACGGCATCGGCCTCGCCACGATGCAGCCAGCGATAAAGCGCCGGCAGAACCAGCAAGGTCAGCAGCGTGGAAGACACGATGCCGCCGATCACCACGGTTGCCAGCGGGCGCTGCACTTCCGAGCCGGCACCGACGTTGAACGCCATCGGCAGGAATCCGAGCGAGGCGACCAGCGCCGTCATCAGCACCGGACGCAGGCGCGAAAGTGCGCCGTGGACGAGCGCGTCCACCGGCCCGTCGCCCTGCTCCCGCAGCGCGCGGATGCGCGCAATCATGACCAGACCATTCAGCACGGCCACACCCGACAGCGCAATGAAGCCGACGCCGGCCGAGATCGACAGCGGAATGCCGCGCCAGGCAAGAGCCGCCACGCCGCCGGTCAGCGCCAGCGGCACGCCGCTGAACACGATGATCGCGTCGCGCGTCGATCCGAACGCCCAGAACAGCAGCGCGAAGATGATCGCCAGCGTCGCCGGCACCACCACTGCCAGACGGCGGCTGGCGGAAACCATCTGCTCGAACGTGCCGCCGTAGTCGATCCAGTAGCCGGGGGGCAGGCTCACCTCGGCATTCATGCGCTGCTGCAGCTCGCCGACAAAACCGCCGAGGTCTCGTTCGCGCACATTCGCCGTGACCACCACGCGGCGCTTGCCGTTCTCGCGGTTGATCTGGTTCGGCCCCTGCGTGGTTTCGATCCGAGCCACTTCCCGCAGCGGTACGGCCTGCGGCGCGCCGGACGCACCCCAGTTGGCGCCGCGACTGGATTCGTCGGAACTGCCGCCTCCGGGCAGACGGATCGGCAGATTGGCCAGCGCAGCCGGATCCTGGCGCAGCGATTCGGGCAGGCGCACGACGATGTCGAAGCGGCGGTCGCCCTCGAACAACTGCCCCGCCACCTCGCCGCCCACGGCGGTGGCGACCGTGTCCTGCACCACGCCGGGATTCATGCCGTAGCGCACCAGCGCCTGGCGATCGGCGGTGATCGTCAGCAGCGGCAGCCCGGTGGCCTGTTCGAGCTTGACGTCGGATGCGCCGGGCACGGAACGGGCCACCGCCTCGATGCGGCGCCCGACGGTCACCAGCGTGTCCAGGTCGTCACCATGCAGCTTGATCGCGACGTCGGCGCGCACCCCCGAGATCAACTCGTTCATGCGCATCTGGATCGGCTGGGTGAACTCGTAGTTGTTGCCCGGCAATTGCGTGACCGCCTGTTCGATCTCGCCGACCAGCCGCGCCTTCGGCTTGCGCGGATCGGGCCATTGCTGGCGCGGCTTGAGCATGATGAAAGTGTCGGCGACCGACGGCGGCATCGGGTCGGTCGCGACTTCCGCCGTGCCGAGCTTGCCGAACACCTGCGCCACTTCCGGGAACTGCCGGATGCGTTTCTCCAGCGTCGACTGCATCGTGACCGCCTGCTCCAGGCTGGTGCCGGGAATGCGCAGCGCGTGTAACGCGATGTCGCCTTCGTCCAGTCCCGGCACGAACTCCGAACCGAGTCGCGTCGCCAGCCATCCGCTTGCCAGCACCAGCAAGGCCGCCGCGGCGACGATCCCGACATGCCGACGCACGGTCCAGCGCAGCGCCGGTGCATAGCCGCGCCGCGCCCACTGCATCAGGCGCGTTTCCTTCTCGTCGATGCGGCCGCGCAGGAACAGCGCGATCGCCGCCGGCACGAAGGTCAGCGACAGCAGCATGGCGCCGGTCAGCGCCAGCACGACGGTCGCCGCCATCGGGTGGAACATCTTTCCCTCGACGCCGGTGAGGGCAAAGATCGGCAGGTAGACGGCGGCAATGATGCCGAGGCCGAACAGGCTGGGCCGGATCACCTCGATCGTCGCCGCTGCGGTGGCCTCGCGCCGTTCGCTTTCGGTCGGCGCGCGTCCAAGGCGCTGCTGCAGGTTGGCAAAACGGCGCAGGCAGTTCTCGATGATGATGACGGCGCCGTCCACGATCAGGCCGAAGTCCAGCGCGCCCAGACTCATCAGGTTGCCCGACACGCCGCCGCGGACCATGCCGGCCAGCGTGAACAGCATCGCCAGCGGAATCACCGCCGCGGTAATCAGCGCCGCGCGGAAATTGCCGAGCAGCAGAAACAGCACCGCGATCACCAGCAAAGCGCCTTCGGCAAGGTTTTTCGCGACCGTGGCGATGGTGTGATCCACCAGCACGGTGCGGTCGTACCCGGGGTTTCCCGACCGGCCGGCGGGCAGGGCGGGGTTGGCAC
>JASLGB010000128.1 GCA_030150315.1 Dokdonella sp.
TGAAGCAGCCGACGCGCGAACAGCTGCTGCGCGCGGGCGCCGACCAGAACCGCTGAGTCCCGCGACCGGATCCGCCGCGAACGGCGGATCCGGCTTGCGCTGCGCGAGTCGCCGTCAGCCCCCGGCATGAAGAAATGCGGCGCGCTCGATGCCGCCGCCGTCTACAGCACTTCCAGCGCCGCGACCGAACGCATCAGGCGCGGCGACAGGTAGCTGTGCGAGCCGCAGGGCAGCAAGCCGGCATCGATGAAGGTCGATCGGTACCAGTTCGGCGCGCGCGAAACGAAGCCGCGCGTGTCGCCGCCGACCTGATCCTTCGAGGTGAAGACCTCGATGAAGGCGAGGCCTTCCAGCAGGTCGGCGAAGCCGGACAGGCCGCGCCGCAGTTCGCGCGCCGGAACATAGTGCAGGACATCGGAGCAGACGATCAGATCGAAGGCTTCGTCGAAGCGCAGCTCCGCCAGCTGGCCGAACGTGGCCAGGCCGATGTTGCGCGAGCGGCCATAGCGCTGCACCGCGTATTCGCTGGAGTCCAGCCCGCGGTAGTCGATGCCGGGCCGCAGCTTGCGCAACGCGGCGCGCCACGGCGCCTCGCCGCAACCGACATCGAGCACGTTGCGGATCGGTCGCCCGAGGTAGTACTCGGCCATGTGCACCGCCAGAGCGGCCTTGCGCGTCAGCTGCCCGCGCGATCCGACGCGGTGCTCGGTGCTGCGATACCACTTGTCGAAATAGGCGCGGTCGTAGGCTTTGCTCATGGGACGGGAAACCTGTCGGGGAAAGCTCGCGGTGGCGAGCGGATCGGGCGATGGTGCGCGTGCGGTATCGATGCCGGCAGCGCGCCGCCGGCGATGCGCGCGGCCGGCGCGCCTATTGAGCTGACGGAGCCGCTGCGGCAGATTGCACGATTGCGCCGCCGAGGTTGCCATACCGGCCGGCTCCGGCCCAAGGTGTGTGTGCGGCCCGGTTGCCGCCGAACCTGTCCGCGAGGATTCCATGTCCGTCAAGCCGCCGTCCATTCCCGCCACGCCCGATCGCGACGACACGCGTTTCGAGGCGGGCTTGTCCGCGCCGGTCGCGGCAGCGGTCAGGGCGGCGCTGGACGCGCATCAGCGCCGTCCGTCCGCGCTGCTGGACGTGCTGCACGCCATCCAGGATGCGCTCGGCCACGTGCCGCCGGCGGCGCTGCCGATGATCGCCCATGCGCTGAACCGCTCGCGTGCCGAAGTGCATGGCGTGGTGTCGTTCTATCACCACTTCCGCAGCACACCACCCGGGCGCACCGTCGTGCGCCTGTGCCGCGCCGAGGCCTGTCAGGCCGCCGGCGCGCGCACGCTGGAGGCGCATGCGCGGCGCACGCTCGGCATCGACTTCCACGAAACCACCGCCGACGGCGCGATCACGCTGGAGCCGGCCTACTGCCTCGGCAATTGCGGCTGCGGCCCGTCGCTGCTGGTCGGCGCGGACGAGCTGCATTCGCATGTGACGCCCGAATCGTTCGACGCGCTGGTCGAGCACCGCCGCCGCTACGCGGCACCATCCGTCGACACGCCGTCGGCGCTGCGCGATGCGCCCGCGGCCGCAACCGCCATCAAGGCGCAGCCGCGCATTCGCGTCTATGTGCCGCGGGATGCGAGCGCGCTGGCGCTGGGCGCGGACGCCGTGGCGCAGGCCATCGTCGCCGCGGCGGTCGCGCGCGGCGTTGCGATCGAGCTGGTGCGCAACGGCTCGCGCGGCATGTTGTGGCTGGAGCCGCTGGTCGAAGTCGAAACGCCCGCGGCCGGACGCATCGCCTACGGGCCGGTTGCCGCCGCCGATGTGGAAGGCCTGTTCGACGCCGATTTCCCGCGCGGCGGCGCGCATCCCTTGCGTGTCGGCGTGGTCGAGCAGCTCGACTGGTTCCGGCGTCAGGAGCGCCTCTGCTTCGAGCGCGTTGGCGTGACCGATCCGCTCAGCGTGGACGACTATCTCGCGCACGGCGGTTATCGCGGCCTGCGCAATGCGCTGGCGATGAGTGGCGTCGACATCGTGCAGACGGTGACCGATTCCGGCCTGCGCGGGCGCGGCGGCGCGGCCTTTCCGACCGGTATCAAGTGGAAGACCGTGCTGGACGCACCGGCGGACGGCGACAAGTTCATCGTCTGCAATGCCGACGAAGGCGACTCGGGCACGTTTTCCGACCGCATGTTGATGGAAGGCGATCCGCTGTGCCTGATCGAAGGCATGACGATTGCCGGGCTCGCGGTCGGCGCAACGCGCGGCTTCATCTATCTGCGCTGCGAATACCCGCACGCGCAGCGCGCGCTGTCGGCGGCGATCGCCAATGCCGAGGCCGCCGGATGGCTCGGCGAGGACATCGCCGGCAGTGGACGGCGCTTCCATGTCGAGGTCCGCCTTGGCGCGGGCGCCTACATCTGCGGCGAGGAAACCGCGATGCTGGAAAGTCTGGAGGGCCGCCGCGGGCAGGTGCGCGCGAAGCCACCGCTGCCGGCGCTGAAAGGCCTGTTCGGCCGCCCGACCGTCATCAACAACGTGATCTCGTTCGCCTCGGTGCCGCGCATCCTCGACCGCGGCGCGGCCGACTACCGCGACTACGGCATCGGCCGTTCGCGCGGCACGCTGCCGATCCAGCTGGCCGGCAACCTCAAGCGCACCGGCCTGGTCGAGAAGGCCTTCGGCCTCAGCCTGCGCGAATTGCTGTACGACTGGGGCGGCGGCTCGCGCTCGGGACGGCCGATCCGCGCGGTGCAGGTCGGCGGCCCGCTTGGCGCCTATCTGCCCGAGTCGCAGTTCGATACCGTGCTCGATTACGAAGCCTTCGCCGCTGCCGGCGCGATGCTCGGCCATGGCGGCATCGTCGCGTTCGACGACGGCGTGGACATGGCCGAACAGGCGCGCTACGCGATGGCGTTCTGCGCGATCGAATCCTGCGGCAAGTGCACGCCGTGCCGCATCGGTTCGACGCGCGGCGTCGAGCTGATCGACCGCATCCGCGCGGACGTGGATCGTGCGGACAACCTCGCCTTGCTCGACGATCTGTGCCACACCATGCGCCACGGCTCGCTGTGCGCGCTGGGCGGCCTGACGCCCGACCCGGTCGTCAGTGCGCTGAAGCATTTCCCGGAAGATTTCGCCCGCGCGCGCGCGCCGCGCGCGAACGCGGAATCGGACTGAGGCCAACCGGAGCGGATCATCCCGTTCCGGTTCGCCGTTTCCACGCCGGCCCATCCCGTCGCCGCGGGGCGGGGCCGGTGCACCAGACTCTGGAGCGGTGTCATGCAATCCATCATCGAACTCGATTTCGGCACTCCGGCTTCGACCGCGAGCGCGCACGTCACGCTGAGCATCGACGGTCGCGAAACCACGGTGCCGGCCGGGACCTCGGTGCTGCGCGCGGCCGCGCAGGCCGGCATCGACATTCCCAAGCTGTGCGCGACCGATCTGCTCGATGCATTCGGCTCGTGCCGGCTCTGTCTGGTGCAGGTCGAGGGCATGCGCGGATTTCCGGCCTCGTGCACGACGCCGGTGGCGGCCGGCATGAAGGTCAGCACGCAGTCCGAATCGTTGCAGCGCATCCGCCACGGCGTGATGGAGTTGTACCTGTCCGATCTCGCCCCGGTCGAGGGGCGCCTGCCGACCGAACTGCGCACGATGATCGACGCCATCGGCGTGCGCGACGTGCGCTATCGCGCCGCGCCTGACGCGGATAAAACGTCTGCGGTGGCGCCCGCCTGCGATGACAGCAATCCGTATTTCACGTTCGATCCGTCCGCCTGCATCGTCTGCTCGCGCTGCGTGCGCGCCTGCGACGAGCAGCAGGGCACGTTCGCGCTGACGGTCGAAGGCCGTGGCCTCGCCTCGCGCATCGTCGCCGGTCAGGACGAGGGCTTCATGGCGTCGGAATGCGTTTCCTGCGGTGCCTGCGTGCAGGCCTGCCCGACCACCGCGCTGAGCGAAAAGTCCCTGCTCGAAAAAGGGCCGGCGACGAGCAGTACCGTCACCACCTGCGCCTATTGCGGCGTGGGCTGTTCGTTCCGCGTCGAGCAGCGCGGCGAGGAGATCGTGCGCATGGTGCCGAACAAGGATGGCCATGCGAACCACGGCCATTCCTGCGTCAAGGGCCGCTTCGCGATCGGCTACGCGACGCATGCCGATCGCATCCTGAAGCCGATGATCCGTGCGGCCATCAGCGATCCCTGGCGCGAGGTGACCTGGGACGAGGCGATCGCACACACGGCGGCGGAGTTCCGTCGCATCCAGGCGAAATACGGCCGCGATTCGGTCGGTGGCATCACGTCCAGCCGCTGCACCAACGAGGAAACCTACCTCGTGCAGAAACTGGTGCGCGCCGCGTTCGGCAACAACAACGTCGATACCTGCGCGCGCGTCTGCCATTCGCCGACCGGTTACGGCCTGAAGGCGACGCTGGGCGAGTCGGCCGGCACGCAGGATTTCGACTCGGTCATGCAGGCCGACGTGATCTTCGTGATCGGCGCCAATCCGACCGACGCGCATCCGGTGTTCGGCTCACAGATGAAGCGGCGCCTGCGCCAGGGCGCGAAGCTGATCGTCGCCGACCCGCGCCGCATCGACCTCGTGCGCACGCCGCACGTCGAGGCGGCGCATCACCTGCAGCTGCGGCCGGGCACCAATGTGGCCCTGCTGACCTCGCTTGCCCACGTCATCGTCGCGGAAGGGCTCGTTGCCGAGGAATTCGTGCGCGCCCGTTGCGAGGCCGATTCGTTCGCGCGCTGGCGCGACTTCGTGGCCGATCCGGCGCAATCGCCGGAAGCGATGGAGGCGGTCACCGGCGTGCCCGCCGGCGAGGTGCGCGCCGCCGCGCGCCTCTACGCCACGGGCGGCAACGCGGCGATCTATTACGGCCTCGGCGTGACCGAACACGCGCAGGGTTCGACCGCGGTCATGGCCATCGCCAACCTCGCGATGGCGACCGGCAACCTCGGCCGCGAAGGCGTCGGCGTGAATCCGCTGCGCGGACAGAACAACGTGCAGGGATCGTGCGACATGGGCTCGTTCCCGCACGAGTTTCCGGGCTATCGCCATGTCTCCGACGACGCGGTGCGCGCGAGCTTCGAGCAGGCCTGGGGCGCGCGGCTGCAGGACGAACCGGGTTTGCGCATTCCAAACATGTTCGAGGCCGCGCTCGACGGCGCGTTCATGGGCCTGTATGTCGAGGGCGAGGACATCGCGCAGTCCGACCCGGACACGCAGCACGTCACCGCCGCGCTGTCGGCGATGGAATGCGTCGTGGTGCAGGACCTGTTCCTGACCGAGACGGCGAAGTTCGCGCACGTCTTCCTGCCCGGATCGACCTTCCTGGAGAAGGACGGCACTTTCACCAACGCCGAACGGCGCATTTCGCGCGTGCGCCAGGTGATGCCGCCGCTGGCCGGATACGCCGACTGGGAAATCACGCAGCGGCTGTCGAATGCGCTCGGCTATCCGATGAACTACGCGCACCCGTCGGAAATCATGGACGAGATCGCGCGCCTCACGCCGACCTTCGCCGGGGTCTCCTTCGAGCGCATCGACGCGCTCGGCAGCGTGCAGTGGCCGTGCAACGACGACGCGCCGCAGGGAACGCCGACGATGCACGTCGACGCCTTCGTGCGCGGCAAGGGCCGCTTCATGCTGACCGCCTACGTGCCGACCACGGAAAAGGTCAACGTGAGCTTTCCGCTGATCCTCACCACCGGGCGCATCCTGTCGCAGTACAACGTCGGCGCGCAGACACGGCGCACGGAAAACAGCTGCTGGCATGGCGAGGATGTGCTGGAGATCCATCCGCACGATGCCGATGATCGTGGCATTGCCGACGGCGACTGGGTCGGCATCGAAAGCCGTTCCGGCAAGACCGCGCTGCGCGCATCGATCAGCAGTCGCATGCAGCCCGGCGTGGTCTACACCACGTTCCACTTTCCTTCGTCGGGCGCCAACGTCATCACCACCGACAACTCCGACTGGGCCACCAACTGCCCCGAATACAAGGTCACTGCGGTGCAGGTCGTGCGCGTGTCGCAGCCGTCCGAATGGCAGCGCCGCCATCGCGCCTTCAGCGATCGGCAACAGGCCTTGCTGGCGGAGACGACGAGATGAGCGACGGCCCCGCATCGCCGCCGGGAGCGGTGCGCCGCGAGGTGGAGCGGCACCGCGCCGACCGGATCGAATGCGTGGCCGACGCGATCGCCGAGGAACTGCCGATTGCGCTGCTCTACAATGATCGGCCACATGTGGTGATGATGGCGACGCCGCACGATCTGGAGGATTTCGCGCTC
Source organism: Dokdonella sp. (assembly GCA_030150315.1). Classification (GTDB taxonomy): domain Bacteria; phylum Pseudomonadota; class Gammaproteobacteria; order Xanthomonadales; family Rhodanobacteraceae; genus Dokdonella_A. The sequence continues at coordinate 6,297 of JASLGB010000128.1, forward strand.
GGCTTCAGCTTGAGCGAAGGCCTGATCGGCACGCCGGACGAGCTCGAATGCGTTTCCTCCCGAACCCTGCTGGAAGGCATCGAGCTGCACTTGCGCGTGCCGCCGGCGCGCGCGCAGGCGATCGAGCAGCGTCATCGCAACCTGACCGGTCGCACCAGTTGCGGCCTGTGCGGCGCGCAGGCGCTGGAGGATGCCGTGCGCCAGCCGGCGCCGGTGCGCGGCGGCCCGACGATCGACGATGCGCGCTTGCGCCACTCGCTGGCGCAGATGCACGACCGCCAATCACTCAATGCCGTCACCGGCGCGACGCACGCCGCGGCATGGGCGCGCGCCGATGGCTCGCTGGCGCAGGTGCGCGAGGATGTCGGTCGCCACAATGCGCTCGACAAGCTGATCGGCGCGCTGGCGCGTGCCGGCGAAGACGTGCAGGGCGGCTTTCTGGTCGTCACCAGTCGTGCCAGTTACGAAATGGTGCAGAAGGCGGCCACGGTCGGCATCACCCTGCTGGCGGCGATCTCGGCACCGACCGCACTGGCGATCCAGCTGGCCGAATCCGCGGGCATGACCCTGGTCGGATTCGCGCGGCGCGAAAGCCACGTCGTCTACACCCATCCACAGCGCTTGCGCGCGGGAGTCCGTGCATGAAAGGCAGTCCACGGCTGGTCGCGATGGCCAACGACATCGCCGCCTATTTCGAAACCGAGCCGGATCGTGCGGTGGCCGCGCACGAGATCGCGACGCATCTGCGCCGCTTCTGGGCACCGCGCATGCGACAGGCGATCGCGGCGCATCTTGCGAGCGGCGGCGAAGGTCTCGGCACGCTGGCGCAGGAGGGCGTGCGTGCGCTGATCGCGATGGAGTCGGAGACTGCGAGCTAGAGGCGCGTCCAGCGAAATATCAGGGTGTCAGCGCGAATGGACAGAGGTTGGACCAGATCTGCCCAAGCTGCGCCACGGTGTAGACATGGCCGCCGTTGAACGTCACCGGAAACAGCGTCTTGCCGTCGATCCAGCCGCCATTGCGGAAACGCTGCGCATCGCCCGCCGCGGTGTACGGCGGTGAGGCGAGTGGATCGCTGTTGCCAAGATGGAGATCGACCGGAATTTTGCGAGCAAGGCCAGACAGCAGCGCCGAGCAGACCGGCGGATAGCTGCCGTTGTCGGTGCAGGCGTATTGCTCCAACGAACCGGCGCTGACGCCATAGGCCGCGAAAAAGTCGGTGTTCTCCAGAGCCAGCGCGTGGCCGTAATGCGCGCCAGCTGAATAGCCCCACAGCAGGATGCGACTGCGCTCGACGTTATAGGCGGCCAGTGCATCGTTCACTGCCGCTACGATCTCGGCGCTGTCACCGGCTGCGCCCCAGCCGCCCTGCGCGGAATTGCCGACCGGCGCCATCACGATGAAGCCCTGCGCATCGGCCAGCGC
>JASLGB010000139.1 GCA_030150315.1 Dokdonella sp.
CGCGCGAGAAGAAGCGCCGCGCGCTGTAACCCGCACCGGATTCCTTGAAGGGGGAAGCCATGCCCGTACCTGCACGCCTCGCCGCCGTGCCGCCCGCCATGCCGGGCGGCGCGGCGGCGGCCGACTGGATCGAAACCCCGACCGCCGTGCGCATCGCCGCCGCGCTGGCAATCGCCCAAACTACCGCCGATGTGGCCATCGTCTACGGCGCGGCCGGCGTCGGCAAAACCTGCACGGCTCGCCACTATGCCGGCGACGTGCCGGACGTGTGGATCGCCACCATGACCCCGGCCACGGCCAGCGTTGTGCCCGCGCTGGAAGAGGTATGCGCCGCTGTCGGCATACCGGCCAGCAACGGCGCCGCGCCGCTGCACCGATCCATCGTCAAGCGCCTTGCCGGCACGGACGGCCTGCTGATCGTGGACGAAGCGCAACACCTGCAACCCGCCGCGCTCGACCAGCTCCGCAGCATCCACGACGCCGCCGGCATCGGCCTTGCCCTGCTGGGCAGCCGCGACGTGTACGCCCGGCTGGTCGGCGGCGATCAAGCCGCCGCACTCGACCGCCTGCGCTCCCGCGTCGGCCGGCGCCTGCACCTCACGGCGACCACGCCCGAGGATGCGGCCGTGCTGGCCGGCGCGTGGGGGATCGGCTCCGCCGAGGCGCGCAAGACGCTGGCCGAGATAGGCGCCAAGTCGGGCGGTCTGCGCGCGGTCGCCAAGGTGCTGAGGCTGGCCGCACTCCAAGCGGACGGCCCCACCCTAACGGATGCCGCCGTTCGGGCCGCGTGGAGGGAGCTTGGCGGCGCGTGAGGCGCTTCAAACTGCATTGCAGCGCGGTTTGAAGGCATTTGAAGATTGCGGGTGGTGGCGGTTGGCAGCGTTCGGGGTGCGGCGCTACGCTTTGCCGCCAGTTCCCAATCTGCAACGAAGAATCAATGACTTGCGGCTATCAGGTCGCATTTCATTTGCGCCTCAGGTCGCATTTCATCTGCGCCCTTACACGCGTCAAGCGGCTCGCACGCCCGCCCCCCCCCCGGGAAGACTGCTCCACCCTGCGCGACACGGCGCGCCGCAGCCGCTTCCGACGCGCCCCCTCGCCTTATCAGCGCCAGCCCGACGTGATCGGGTAGCGTCGCTCGCGCCCGAAGGCGCGGCGTGACACCTTCGGGCCCGGCGCCGCCTGCTGGCGCTTCCACTCGCCGATGCGTACCAGCTTCAGCACGCGATCGACCAGCTCTGGCGCGAATCCGGCCTGCACGATCTCCTCGCGCGACTGTTCCTGATCGACATGACGCCGCAGGATCGCATCCAGCACGTCATAGGGCGGCAGCGAATCCTGATCCAGCTGGTTGTCGCGCAGTTCGGCGGACGGCGGACGCGAGATCACGGCCGGCGGAATCACCGGCGCGCCGGCCATGGCATTGCGCCAGTTCGCCAGCGCGAACACCTCGGTCTTGTACAGATCCTTGATCGGCGCGTAGCCGCCGCACATGTCGCCATAGATGGTGGCGTAGCCGACGGCGTATTCGCTCTTGTTGCCGGTGGTCAGCACCAGTCCGCCGAACTTGTTGGCCAGCGCCATCATGATCGTGCCGCGGCAGCGCGACTGCAGGTTTTCCTCGGTCACATCCGGCTCCACCTCGGCGAACGCCGGCGCCAGGGCCTGCATGAATCCGGCGAACGGCGCCTCGATCGGCACGGTGATCAGGCGCACGCCGAGCGCACGCGCCTGCTCGTCGGCCAGATCGTTGCTGAGACCGGAGGTGTAGCGCGACGGCAAGCGCACGCCGGTCACGTTGTCCGCGCCGAGCGCATCCACAGCGATCGCCAGCACCACGGCCGAGTCGATGCCGCCGGACAGACCGATCCAGACCTTGTCGAAACCGTTCTTCGCGCAGTAGTCGCGCGTGCCGCGCACGATCGCGCGCCAGGCCAGTGCGTCGCGGCTTTCGTCCTCCTCCTGCGGCCACTGCCGCGGCGTGAACTTGCGCGTGGCCGCATCGAAATCGGCAACCAGCCAGTGCTCCTCGAACGAACGTGCCGCGGCATGGATCGTGCCATCGCCATCGGCCAGCACGGAGGCACCGTCGAACACCAGTGCATCCTGGCCGCCGACGAGATTGAGATACGCAATCGCCATGCCGGTTTCGGCGACGCGCTCGGCGAGCAAGGCATCGCGCTGACCGTGCTTGTCGCGCTCGAACGGCGACGCGTTCGGCACCAGCAACAGTTCCGCCCCGGCCTGCGCCACCGCCGCGACCGGCTCGGCGAACCACAGGTCCTCGCACACGACCACACCGCAACGCACGCCGCCGACCTCGAAAATGCAGGCGTCGGCGTCCGCATCCACCTCGAAATAGCGGCGCTCGTCGAACACCGCGTAATTGGGCAACTCGCACTTGCGATGCGTCGCCTCGATCGCGCCGTCGCGCAACACGCTGGCGGCGTTGTAGACGACCGCGCCATCCGCCTCGGGCCAGCCCACGACGGCGACGATGCCGCGCGTCTGCGCCGCGATGCGCCCGATCGCGTCCGCGCATTCGGCGAGGAAGCCGGGCCGCAGCAGCAGGTCTTCCGGTGGATAGCCGCTCAGCGCCAGCTCCGGGAACAGCACCACGTCGGCGCGATGCACATCGCGCGCCTCGGCGATCAGTGCAGCGATGCGCGCCTCATTACGCGCGATGGCGCCCACGGGAAAATCGAACTGGGCCAGGGCGATACGAAGTCCGGACACGCGGCTACTCCAGGCACGAAGGGAAATGGAAATCGGCAGCCGCCTCGTGCGCGGCGCCTGCTGCAGGCCTTCGATGTTGCCCGCACCGCGCCGATTTTCGCAGCTTCCGCGCGCGACTGCGTCAGCGCCGTGGCGGATCGCAGGACCGCGATCCCCCGCCAGCCGTCACCGGCATGGCCGCCAGCGACGACAAGCGCCGGCCGATGCGCTCGCTGCGCTGGCGCAGCTGCGTGCGATACGGGAAGCGGTCATCGGCAACGTGGTCACGCACGCGCGCGAGCAGCGCCTTCGCAGCCGCGCCATCGCCTCCTTCGTGGGACAGCGCGTCGGCAAGCGCCACCCGCGTGCGCAGCAAGGGGATCGCAAAATCGGGGTATTCGGCGGCCATTGCGGCCTCCGCCAGACGCAACGGCTCGAGCGCCTCCAGCGGCCGGGTGGCCGCCAACAGGGTTTGGCCCTCGATTAGCTGCGCCTCCGCCAAAACCACGGCATCCACCCCGCCGTAATCGCGCATCACCTGCACGGCGGCATGCGCCGTCTCGACCGCCTCGTCGTGTCGCCCCGACTCCGCAAGCTCCATGGCCAGAACGCCCTTGGCGATCGCGCGGATCGACTCGCTCATCTTGGCCTCGCTGCGTGGCGAATCGGCCAGGGCCTGCACCAGCTCGATCGCCTCCCGCACGTTCCCCAACCCGACCAGCGCGCGGGCCAGACGGAAGCGCGCATGCGCCTCCGCCTTTTGCTCGCTCCGGTCGCCGACCACGGCCACCGCCTCGCGCAGCAGTACCTCCCCCTGCGCGTAGTCGCCAAGGCTATTGTACAGATTGCCGAGGTTGATCCTGGCAATGACCGCCTCGTGACTCTCCGCCCCCTGCCGGCGTTCGGACAAGGCAATGCTTTCCCGACCAGCCGCGATCGCGCCGTCGTAGTCGCCCTCCTTGCTCCGCGCGAGGGCCAGGCTGGACAGGATCCATGACACGCGCTGGTCGGCATCGCCGACCGTTCCGCGCATGCGCCCCAGCAGCGCCTCCAGCCGCGGCAATGCATCGCGGTAGAGCCCGGCCGAGAGCATCGCCTGCAGCAGATTGCCCTCGAACTGCAGCGTCGACGGGTGATCGGGGCCGAGCAGGGATCGCTGCATCGCGACGGCCTTTTCATGCACCGCCAAGGCCTCCTTCTGCTCTCCGGCCACACGCAGTCTCACGCCCAGACTGTTGAGGGCATCTGCGACATGCGCATGCGGCTCGCCATGCAGCTCACGCTCGATGCGCAGGACTTCACGCTTGCCCTCCACTCCCTCGGCATGCCGACCGAGATTACCCAAGGCGCGCGCCAGCGTATGGAGTGTGGTTGCCGCCTCCTCGCTGTCGCGACCGTAACGCTCGAAATCGCGCCGCCAGGCCTCGCGCGCCAGTGGCTCACCACGCGCCGCATCCATCCGGACGGTCACCGCAACGCGACGGCGAAGCAGATCCTCGACATCGGCCGCATCGACGCGACGCGACGTGCCGGCGAGACGATCCGCACGGTCGAGATAGCCCAGCGCCTGCGGCCACGCACCGTTGCGTTCACTGATGTCGGATGCCGCGCGCAGGGCACGCAGCCTGACTGCATCGGGTACATCGGGCGCGGCCTCGTCCAGCAGCGGTTTCAGCAGTGCTTCGGCACGCTCGTAATTGCCGATGTCGGTGTAAAGCTCCGCGACCACTTCGATCAGATCCGACTTCAGATCCGGCGACTGGGCCGCGACATCGCCGATCTGGCGCATGCCGTTTTCGAGCAGCGATTGCGCGGTGATCGCCCTGCCATCGCTGGGCGAGGCCTGCTGGAACAATCCGACCAGCACCTTGC
>JASLGB010000146.1 GCA_030150315.1 Dokdonella sp.
CTTCCGATTCCAGCTCTGGCGCGCGGCCACCGCGGCGCGGATACAGCGCGTAGCGGAAACCTTCGTGGCTGAGCACGCGGCGGCCGGCCACGCGCAGCGGCGCGACCACCGGCAGTTCAGCGGCGGCCAGTTCCAGCGCGAAGGCGTGTTCCTCGGCGATCGCCGCATCGCTCCAGCGCGCCGGCCGGTAGAACTTGGCGACCAGCGGTGCGGCGCCGTCGAGGCCGACCTGGTAGACACGGTTTTCGTAGCTGGCCAGCGCCTGCAGGCGGCCATCGGTGGCAAAGCCGGCGGCCTCGACCGCGTCCAGCACGACCTCGGGCGAGAGCGCGTCGTAGGGAGTGCGGCTGCCCACTCACACGGCCTTTGGCGTGGCGCGCGGCACCACGGCCAGCGTCAGGCGCGAGATGCAGACCAGGCGGCCCTGCTCGTCCTCGATGCGGATTTCCCATACCTGCGTGGCGCGGCCGACGTGCAAGGCGCGGGCCGTGCCGATGACGATGCCGTCGGTCACCGCACGGACGTGGTTGGCGTTGATGTCCAGCCCGACCGCCATCTGGCTGGTATCGAGGCAGAGATTTCCGGCGAGGCTGCCGAGCGATTCGGCCAGCGCCACCGAGGCGCCGCCGTGCAGCAGGCCGAACGGCTGTTTCGTGCGCGCGTCGACCGGCATCGTGCCGCGCAGCCAGTCGTCGCCGATCTCGGTCACGACCATGCCCAGATGCTCGACCAGACAGCCGCGGTTCCACGCGTTGATGCGCTCCAGATCGGTGGCTTGCTTCCAGATCGTCATGACGGATTCCTGCGAAAAGACGGCTTCGGACTATAGGTTGGCGACGACTTCGGCGACAATCGCGCGGATTGCCACTGCCCGCGATTCCGCCCGACCGTTCCGTGTCCCGCACAGTCACCCTGCAAACCAGCGGCACGCGTTTCGAGGTCGAAGCCGGCGAAACCGTGCTCGAGGCCGCGCGCCGCGCGCATCTGGCGCTGCCGTATTCGTGTCTGGCCGGGGTCTGCGGCAGCTGCAAGGCGACCCTGATCGACGGCGAGTGCACCTATCCGCGCAATCCGCCGACCGCACTGGACGCCAGCGAACGCCTGCGCCACAAGGTATTGCTGTGCCAGGCCGTGCCAGCGAGCGATCTGGTCATCGCCGCGCGCGAAGTCGCGTCGGTGGCCGACATCCCGCTGCGCCGCGCGGAGCTGACCCTGACCGACAAGCAGCGCCTCGGCGAAGACGTCGCGCGCCTGCTGTTTCGCACCGAAGGCGAACCGCTGCGCCGGCTCGCCGGGCAATACCTCGACGTGCTGCTGGCGGAAGGCAAGCGCCGCGCGTTTTCCATCGCCAACGCGCCGCACGAAGGCGACCTGATCGAGCTGCACGTGCGCCACGTCGCCGGCGGCGGCTTCACCTCGTGGGTATTCGATTCGATGAAGCCGGGCGACCGGCTCACCGTGGAGGCGCCGCTCGGCACCTTCGTCGCGCGCGAGGACAGCGAGCGGCCGCTGCTGTTCGTCGCCGGCGGCACCGGATTTGCGCCGGTGAAGGCGCTGATCGAGCACTTCCTGCACCTGGGCACACGCCGGCCGATCACCTTCTACCGCGGCGTGCGCAGCGTCGACGACCTGTACCTGCGCGAGCTGCCCGAACGCTGGGCGCGCGACGTTGCCGGCTTCCGCCACGTCCCGGTGGTGTCGGAAGCGACGGGCGCGGACGGAATGCGCACCGGTTTCGTGCACGAAGCGGTGCTGGAGGATCTGCCGGACCTGTCCGGCTTCGACCTCTACATGGGCGGACCGCCGACGATGGTCGATGCCGGTCGCCGCGCCTTCGTGCAGGCCGGCTTGCCGGAAGATCGCCTGTTCTACGATTCGTTCGACTATGCGCCGGACGTGATCGCGAAGATTCTCAAGGGCCGCGCCGGCCTCGTGGGAACCTGAGCGACGTCCAGCGCTCGAAGTGAGCCGGAGTTGCCGAGTCTGCTGTTTGTTTCCGCCGGAGGTTGCCGATGAAGCGGGTCGTGTTGTCGCTGTTGCTGCTCGGACTGGCCGCGCCGGAGGCGCTGGCCATGCGTTGCGGCAGCAGCCTGGTGACCGAAGGCATGCGTGACCTGCAGGTGCGCCAGCGCTGCGGCGAGCCGTTCTGGACCGATACCTATTCCCGCGTGGACGTGATCGGCGCGCGCGGGCCGCTGGAATACCAGCGCAGTGTGCGTTTCGATGTCTGGTACTACAACTTCGGCCGACGCCAGTTCATTCGCCGCGTGGTGTTCCGCGATGGCCAGCTGGTCGCCGAAGACGCGCTCGACTACGGTTTCGACGAGGTCGGCGACAACTGCAACCCGATGCGTGACTACCGCGGACTCAGCGCGGGCGAACTGTATGCGCGCTGCGGCGAGCCGCTCTCGCGTCGCATTACCGACGATGCGCTCGTGCGTCGTCCGACGCCGGACGTGGAACTGTGGCGCGACCTGCGCCGCGAGGAATGGACCTACGACTTCGGCCGCTCGCACGACCTGCGCGTGCTGCATCTGGTCGATGGCCGCGTGCAGGACAGCGAGCGGCTGGCGCGCTGACGCCGGACTCGCACCGCGGACGGTCGCCTGTGGCGCGCACGGCGACTCGGGCGCGCGAACAGGGCGCGCGGATCGGGCAGGCAGATCGCGCGGCGGTACAGGCAGTTGGCAGGCAGGCGCCGGCGAAGGGACGCCGGCGCGAGGTCGCTCAGCCCTGCGCGCCGGGCAGGCGCGGAACGCCGTGTTCGCTGCGCTCCTCGAACGCGATCGAGCGCGTGCCGCCGGCTTCGCGCGTGCTGCGTACCGGCAACGGCTGCGACGGCTCGCCGCGTGCGACGTGCAGCGCGTTCGCGTAGCAGGTCGCCGCCCCGGCAGGATCGCGTTCGCCGCGACGGCAATCGCCCAACGCTTCCCATGCCGCGGCGGTCTCGCCCTGCGCCAGCGCGTGTTCCAGCGTGGCGTTGGCCTTGGCCCATTGCATCGACTGCGCCTGCAGGCGGCCGATCGTGGTCGTCAGCGCGGCACTGTCGGGGGCGAGGTCGCGCCAGGACTCGGCCTTGCGTGTGCGCTCGCCGAGTTCGTCGGGGCCGAGTTCGGCATACAGCGTCACCAGCGCATCGTTCCACTCGCGTTTCAGAGCGGAGTCGATCTCGTCCATCGCGGCCAGGGTCTGGCCGAGCGCGGCGGCGCGGCGGGCGAACGCGGCGACCAGCTCGGGCCGCTTGCGCTGCGCGCGGGTGGCGCCGCTCCACAGCGCGCCGAGTGCGTTTGCGTCCGCTGCGTGCGAAAGCGCGGCGCCGAGCACGCGTTTTTCCAGTGCGGCTTCCGTCTCGGGCGTCAACGACTGGCTGCGCGTGAAGGCCGGCAGCGCATCGAGCGCGGCCTGCGTGTCGCCTTCGATCAGCGCCGCCTCGATCAGGGCGCGGCGTCCGCGCAGGGACAGTTCGGTGCGCGACTTCAGCAGGCCCAGCGCGTCGGCGCTGCGACCGCGTTCGATCAGGAAGCGTGCCCGCAGCGCATCGGCGGCGCGCGCGGCGGACGGGCCGGCTTCTTCCAGCGCCTGCGCGGCGCGGTCGTCGGCACCGCGCTCGTGCGCGGCGCGTGCCAGCACCAGCAGCGCCGGCGTGCGGAAGGCGTCGTTGCGCGCAGCCTTGGACAGTTCGCGTTCCGCCGCGGCGTAGTCGCCTTCGGCATAGGAGGTCAATCCATTGGCAAGGCGCTCGCGGCCGCGCCGGCGCACCGAGCGGCCCCACGCGCGGAACGGCAGCCGCAACAGCCACCACGCCAGCGACAGCGCGAACCAGCACAGCAGCAGCATCGCCAGCGCGGCGACCACGCTGGTCTCGATCGTGGTGCCGCGGATGCGGATCTGCACATAGCCGGGGTCGGCCGCGAGCCAGTGCCAGGACAGCGCCGCGGCGACCGCGACGACAAGGAAAATGGTGATCGTGCGCCAGGCTCTCATGCGCCGGCCTCCGGTTCGATGGCTTCGGGCGCGGGCATCTGCGCCGGGACGGGCGGCTGCGACAGAGCGCGCGTGGCGCGCAGGTTGCGCAGCTCTTTCAATGCGGTGCCAAGTTCTGGCAAGGCCGGCGCCAGTGGCTGCGCGGCGAGCCGGTCGAGTTCGGCCAGGGCCGCCTGGGTGGCTTCGGCGCGCGGATCGAAGGCATCGGCGAGTCCGTCGCGTGCGCGTTTCAGCGCCGGTGCCCAGGTTTCGGCGTCACCGGCCATCAGCGCGGCCTCGGCCACGCGCAGGTCGAGCGCGACGAGCGAGCGCGCCAGCTCGATGTCGCGCGGCGCGATCGCGAGGTCGTCGCTGTGGTGGATGCGCACGAACTGCGAGAAGAACGCGCGCCAGCGCGATTCCGGCACCGGCGTATCGGCGGACTCGGCATTGGCTCTTGCCAGCGTCGGCAGCTCGCCGCGCAGGCGCTCGAGCGCGCCGAGTGCGGCCCGCACTTCCAGCGGCTTGCTCGCCTCCAGCGCCTGGCGCTCGGCGCCGATGGTCTGCCGGATTGATGCGAACGAGGGGCTGTCGGCGCCCGCTAGCGCCGAATCGGCGAGACGATAGGCGGCGATCGCGGCGTGCGCGTCGTGGAACAGGGCCAGCCGCTCCTGCGCCAGTTGCAGCAGGAATTCCGCCTCGTTCATCGCCATCGCGTCGCGTCCGCTGAGGCGCTGCTCGGCGAGGTTGGCGATGGCGTCTTCGAGGTGGCGCGAGCGCTCGCCGAGGCCGAGCAGTTCCTCGCGCACGCTCTTGTTGACGCCGTCGGCGTCGTGCAGGCGCGCGCGCAGCGATTCCAGCTCGCGCTTGCGCTGGTCGGCGCCGGCGGTGAGCGCGTCGAGGCGCGATTGCATATCGCTGCGCAATGTGTCCTGCGCACTGTCCTGGGTCTGCTTGAGTGACCACGCCAGCCACAGCGCGCTGCCGCCGGCTGCCAGCGCCGCGACGGAGAACAGGAGTGCAAGGCCGCCGCCGCGTGCGGGCGGCCGGTTGGCCGGTGGCGTGGCTGCGCGTGCGGATTCGGGCTCGTTGGCCGCCGTTGGCAGGGCGATGTCGGTGTCGTCGCTCATGCCGGCATGCTAGCGGAACTGCGGCAGGCGGGCAGCAACGAGCACGTCAGGAATGGTGGCCTTGCGCGATCCGGCCGGCCGCCAGAAGCAGGTCCGGCGCCAGCGCCGAGGCGGCCGCATGGGTCGATTCGAAACCGTCCGCGCGCGCGATTTCGGCCAGCCGCTGGCTGGCGACCACCAGCGGTGATCGCCGCAGGCGCTCGAGCAGGTCGGGCGGCAGGCGTTCGACCAGGTGGCGCAGCGCATCGGCGCTGGAAAGAAGGGTCAGCAGCGGTTGGCGCGCGTCGGCCAGCGCCTGCAGCGTGTGTTTCTGCCAGCGCGGCGCGGCGCGCTCGTAGACGTGGATCGGCTCGATCAGCGCACCGCGCTGGCGCAGGGTGGAGGTGATCAGGTCGCGGCCACCGGGTGCGCCGACGAGGGCGAAACGGCGGCCGCGGACATCGGCCAGTTCCGGCCGTGCGAGCAGGCCCTCGCTGTCGGAACGGTCGTGCGGCGCGATGCTGGCGATGCCGCGACGCGCCAGCGCGCGGGCGGTGCCGGCGCCGACGCAGCAGACCAGCGCCTGCGGTGGGATCGACAGATCCGGCGCGGCGCGGAACGCGAAACGCACGGCGGCGGGACTGACGAAAATCCAGCTGTCGAACGCCGCAGCGGCGTTCGTGTCGGCCAGCGCCGGACAGGCGCGCGGGCGCAGCGAGAGGCCCGGCAGCAGCAGCGGGCTGCCGCCGAGCGCGCGGACGCTGCGCACGAGCACGCCCGAACTGCCGGCGGGGCGGGTGATGACGACGGTGGAGCCGGTCAGGAGGGGCGGCGCGTCGGCGGGCGTGCGGGAGGCGGTCGGGGTCATCGGTACGGTGCTGGAGTCCTGCGCTCGTCGGGGCCTCTGGCGGCGATAGAATTGCGCCGCCTCCCCCTGAAGGTAACGAGAATGCCCGGTCCGTCGGTCAGTCGCACGCCCTATACGCTGGGCGATGCCGTGAAGGCGAATGTCGAGGTCGTGCGCGCCGCAGCGTCCGACGCGGAAGAGCTGTTGCATGCCAGCGGCGAATTGCAGTTCGGTCGCGGACTGATCGCGACCATCGTCGCGCTGTCGCTGGGCTTCCTGTGCCTGCTCGGCGTGCTCGCGTTCCACTATCCCGAGTACCTGACCACACCGGAGCTGCGAAGGCAGTATTCGGTGGACTTCCTGCGCCAGGCGATGTTCGTCGCGCTGGTCATCGCCGGTGGCCTCGCGTTGGCCAATCTGGTGCTGGGCGTGCGGCGCAACCTGAACCTGATCGCCTTCGCGCTGGTGTTGCTGACGGTCGCGCTGGGCGGATCGCGCGTGGCAGTCGGCGATTTCCCGGACAACACACCCTACATCGGCATGGACTGGTTCATTCTCGACCTGCTCGGTTCGACGCTGGTGTTCGTGGCGATCGAGAAACTGTTTCCGCTGTACCGCAACCAGGCCGTGTTCCGCCGCGAGTGGCAGACCGACCTGAAGCATTTCGCGGTGAATCACTTCCTGGTCGGGCTGATCCTGTTCAGCGTGAACTTCACGATCCACCACGGCTTCGGCTGGCTGGTCAGCCACGACTTCCAGCTGGCCGTGCAGCGGATCTGGTTCGTGCCGCAGCTGCTGCTGTGCATCCTGGTTGCCGACCTCGCGCAGTACTGGACGCATCGCGCCTACCACGAGGTGCCGTTTCTGTGGAAATTCCACGCCGTGCACCACAGCACCAAGACCATGGATTGGCTGGCCGGGTCGCGCCAGCATGTGCTGGAAATCGTGTTCACGCGCGTGTGCGTGCTGGCGCCGCTGTTCGTGGTCGGCTTCAGCGAGGCGGTCATCAACGCCTACATCCTGATCGTCGGCTTCCAGGCGGTGTTGAACCACGCCAACGTGCGCCTGCCGTGGGGACCGCTGAAATACCTGATCGTGACGCCGGACTTCCATCACTGGCACCACGCATCCGATGACGAGGCGATCGACCGCAACTACGCGGCGCACTACGCCTTCCTCGACCATCTGCTCGGTACCGCGGTGAAGGTGCCTGCGCACAAGCCCTTGCCGGAAAAATACGGCGTGGTCGGCGACTACATGCCGGACGGCTGGATCGCGCAGCAGCGGTTTCCGTTCCGCGCGCGCCGGCGCAACTGTGCGGCGCGCGCCTGCCCGCACAGGCGCCGCCTCGGCATCACAGCAGGGTGCCGTCGTCGTCGGACAGC
>JASLGB010000219.1 GCA_030150315.1 Dokdonella sp.
TGCCCCGCCCCATGAAGGGCCGCCTCCTGCAACAACCTGCGCTACGGAAAGGCGCCGGTGGCGGCAACCACGCCAACGCACGCATCGAGTGCCCGCCACGCCAAATCCCGGCTCGGAATCAAATCACGCCGCGAGCGGCGACTCAGGCCTGCGCGCCGCTCTCTTCGTCGTCGGCAGCCGCCTTCAGCTCATCGAAGAAGCGCTGGATATCCAGGCACAGCGGCCAGGTTCCTTCGCGGCCGATCGCCGAGATCATGTACCACGGCTGCTTCCACTTCAGCTTCTTGACGATCGCCTTGGCGACTTTTTCGCGCTCGTCCGGCGCCAGCATGTCCATCTTGTTGAGAACCAGCCAGCGCGGCTTCTTCAGCAGATCCCGGTCGAACTCCTCGAGCTCGCGCTCGAGCGCGCGCACTTCCTCCACCGGATCGGTGACATCGTCCAGCGGCGCCATGTCGACGACATGCAGCAGGACGCGGGTACGCGACAGGTGTTTCAGAAACTGGATACCCAGACCGGCGCCATCGGCTGCACCCTCGATCAGGCCGGGAATGTCGGCGATGACGAAACTGCGATCGGCCTCGATGCGCACGACACCCAGATGCGGCTGCAGGGTCGTGAACGGGTAGTCGGCCACCTTCGGCGTCGCCGCCGAAACCGCGCGGATCAAAGTGGATTTTCCGGCATTCGGAAAACCCAGCAGACCAACGTCGGCGAGCACCTTCAGCTCCAGCCGCAATTCGCGCTCTTCGCCCTGCGTGCCCGGCGTGGCCTTGCGCGGCGCACGGTTGACCGAACTCTTGAAGTGCATGTTGCCGAGTCCGCCATGGCCACCGCGCGCCACCAGCAGGCGCTGGCCATGTTCGGCCAAATCGCCGATTTCCTCGTCCGTTGCGGTGTTGACGACAACCGTGCCGACCGGCACGCGGATGACGAGGTCGTCGCCGCTCTTGCCGGCCATCTGCCGCCCCATGCCATCCTGGCCGCGCTTCGCACGGAATTTCCGCTCGTGGCGAAAATCGACCAGCGTATTGATGCCCTCGTCGGCGATCAGCCAGACACTGCCGCCGCCGCCACCGTCTCCGCCATCCGGCCCACCGAACGGGATGAACTTCTCGCGCCGGAATCCGACACAGCCGTTGCCGCCGTTGCCGGCATGGACTTCGATGATGGCTTCGTCGACGAATTTCATGGCAGAGCCGCTTCAGAAAAGGGGATTGGAAAATCGCGGGAATCGGGACGGAAACCGCGACCGGGACACGGCCAGCCGATTGCGCGCGAAGGACGCTGTCCGATCGGCGCCCGGCACCGGCGAGGTTCGTCTCGCAAACGAAAAGCCCCGCACGCAGCGGGGCCTTCGCGAACCGTGACGCGCCAAGGTCAGCCCTGGACGACGTTGACCATCTTGCGCGAGAGCGGGCCCTTGGTCGAGAACTCGACCACGCCATCGACCAGCGCGAACAGCGTGTGGTCACGACCGAGACCAACGCCCTTGCCCGCGTGGAAGCGCGTGCCGCGCTGACGCACGATGATGTTGCCGGCTTCGACGGTCTGACCGCCGTAAACCTTCACACCGAGGTACTTCGGGTTCGAATCGCGACCGTTGCGGGTTGAGCCGCCTGCCTTTTTATGTGCCATGACTGGTTACTCCTTCTTGCCCGCGCCGGTGATGCCGACGATTTCGATTTCGGTGTAGTGCTGACGGTGTCCCATCTCCTTGCGGTGATGCTTGCGGCGACGGAACTTGACGATGCGGATCTTTTCGCCACGACCGTGCGAGACGATCTTCGCGGTGACCAGCGCGCCGGCAACCAGCGGAGCACCGACGGTCACGCCGTCGCCCTCGCCCACCAGCAGAACCTGGTCCAGCTTCACTTCGTCACCGACGTCGGCAACGAGCTTTTCAACACGCAGGGTTTCCCCCTGCGCCACGCGGTACTGACGACCGCCGGTAACGATGACTGCGTACATGGCCATGCCTCTGTAGTTATTCTGAAAACCGCCATTCCCCGCACTCCGGGCGCAGGGGACCGCGAATTGTAGACGGCGTGAGGCAGCGAAATCAATGCACTGCGATCACGGCCGCTCGAATCCGCTGCGGAAGATGCGGTCGTACAAATAGCGTCGCAGTGAAGGAAAGCTCGATCGGAAGGCACCATCGACCGTGCCGTCGTTCGGATTGCACCTGTTGGCTGTGCCGACATAGGTGTGCCCCAGCAACTGGCCGACAAACGTCACCTGCCCACCCTTGACCAGCAGAGCGGGGCCGCCGCTGCTTCCACCGGTAATGGCGCCGGTCCAGTCTGCGCTGGTCGTTGCCAAGCCCGAATACAGGAAAGTCGGCTCAGGCCAGTTGGACGAGTGCGGAAGGCTGGCATTGTTGAGGCGAACCCGGCGGAAGCTGTAGCCCAGCGGCGCCCCGGCCGGATGACCCATGTGGATGAGCACGCCGCCCTCGGTCGGCGCCGCCGTATCCCAACCGAGCAGGCGCGCGCCGCCGGCCGGGAAGCCCGACAGCCGCAGAAACGTGAAGTCGGGCGCGCTCGGCAGCGCGCCGGTCGCAATGAGGGTGGAGCCATTGACCCGCGGCACAGTCGCCTGCACCGGGCAGGTTCCACCGCACGCGCTGCTGTGGAACTTGAAATAGGCCTCCAGCGAGCTGGCGGAGGCCTGCGTCGAGAAGCAATGGTTGGCAGTCATGAAATACGGCTGCTGCGGCGCGTTGCCTGTCTGCGCGAGATAGGCGCCCGTGCAGATGTAGGCGCTGCTCCCTTCGTTGAACTGGATATGCGCGATCGCGTCTGCCGCATCGGTCAGGCCGGTATAGCTGCCCAGGCGGCACATCGCATCGACCGTGCAATCGGGCACCTGCACGCCGCAGAAGCCGATGTCATCCAGGGACGGGCCAACGGCATAGCGCGCGCGAATGGCGTTCTGCAGCGGCTGCATGCGCGCACCCAGATGCATCAGCGCGGCGACGGTGAAGCGGCTGCGGGCCAGAGCCGACGCCTCTCCGGCGCGCACATGGATGCGCACCACGTCGCCGAAGGTCGAGGGGCTCCACAATTCGCCGTTTCCTTC
>JASLGB010000300.1 GCA_030150315.1 Dokdonella sp.
CAACTCGTGTTCCTGCGCCGGCAGCTGTGCGATTGGCGCGATCTCGACGCGCTGTCGGCGGCCCTGCGCGCGCGCGTCGACGCCGGCGCGCCCGGCATCGCGCCGTTCGGCTTCCTGTCCGAGCCAGCCAGCGCTGCCGAGCAGTTGCGCTGCGCCCGCCATGCCGCACGCGACGTCGAGGCGAATGCCGCGCCCCTGCGCACGCGACTGGCCTGGAATCGATCGCAACCGGCGGCGCAGGCACCCTTGCGGGTCGGCTTCGTCTCCAACGGCTTCGGCCGGCATCCGACTGGCTTGCTGACGGTGTCGTTGTTCGAAGCCTTGCGCGAGACGGACCTGCTCGTCGAGCTGTTCGCGACCGGCCGCGACGACGGCAGCGACATCCGCGCACGGCTGCGCACGGCCGCACACGCCTTCCACGACGCTGCGGGCGACTCCGCGCTGGCCCTGGCGCAGCGCCTCCACGCGCGCGAGCTCGATGTCCTCGTCGACTTGCGCGGCTGGGGCGGCGGCAACGTCGCCGAAACGCTGGCGTTGCGTCCCGCACCCGTTCAGGTCAGCTGGCTGGCCTATCCGGGCAGCACCGGCGCCCCCTGGATCGATTGCGTGATTGCCGATCGCATCGTGCTGCCGGAAGCGATGCGCTCACAGTTTTCCGAGCCGGTCGAATGGCTGCCGCGCTGCTTCCAGCCCTCGGACACGAGCCGCGTTGTCGGCCAGCCGCCCTCGCGCGCTGACTGCGGCCTGCCGGAAAACGCGATGATCTACGCGTGCTTCAACAACAGCTACAAGCTCAATCCGGCCACCTTCGAGCGGCTTCTCGCGGTGCTGCGCGGCGTGCCCGAGTCGGTGCTGTGGCTGCTGTCGGGGCCGGAACAGGCCGACGCGCATCTGCGCCGGGAGGCACTGGCACGCGGCGTCGATCCCGCCCGGCTGGTGTTTCTGCGCAAGCTGCCGCACGAGGAATACCTCGCCCGCTACCGGCATGCCGACCTGTTTCTCGATACCGCACCCTATGGCGCGCACACCACGGCCTCGGACGCGATCTGGGCCGGTTGCCCGGTGCTGACCGTGGCCGGCGACACCTTCGCTGCGCGCGTGGCCGCCAGCCTCAACCATCACCTGCGCCTGCCGCAGCTGAACGCGGCGGACGACAGCGCCTTCATCGACACGGCCATCCGGCTCGGTCGCGATGCCGCCGCGCGCGCTGCCCTGCGTGCGGAACTGGCGGAACGGCGCGCCGACAGCGGCCTGTTCGACATGGCCGCCTTTGCACGGGATTTCGCCGACCTGCTGCGTAGCATCGCCGACCGCTACCGCCGCATCGCCGCATGAGCCCGCTTCCCGACACGCGCAGGGCGCGCTAGGCTCGACCAATGACCGCGCTTGCCCAGTTCGTTCCACTCAACCTCTGCGTGCTGACGGTGTCGGACACGCGTACCGCCAGCGAAGACACTTCCGGCGACTATCTGGTCCTTTCGCTCGGCCAGGCCGGACACACGCTGTCCGAACGCCGGATCGTCAAGGACGACCGCTATCGGGTCCGCGCGATCGTCGCCAACTGGATCGCGGACGAAAGCGTGCATGGCGTGCTGGTGAGCGGCGGCACCGGCTTCACCGGCCGCGACTCCACGCCGGAGGCGATTCGCCCGCTGCTGGACAAGGAAATGCCCGGCTTCGGCGAAATGTTCCGCGTGCTCAGCTACGACGAAATCGGCACCGCGACGCTGCAGTCGCGGGCGTTCGCCGGGCTGTCCAACAACACCTTCGTGTTCTGCCTGCCCGGCTCCACCTCGGCCTGCCGCACGGCGTGGGAAAAGCTGCTGCGTCCGCAGCTCGATGCCACCACCCGCCCGTGCAACCTGGTCGGACTGCTGCCACGACTGCGCGAAATCTGACTCGCCTGCCCACCACGGAGACCGCGCGTGAAAAAGCTGAAGAAGAAGCAATACGCCAGCGCACTCGAGGAACTCTATCCGCAACTGATCGACCTGCAGCGCTCGATCATCGCCAGCGGCAAGCGCGTGGCGGTGATCCTGGAGGGGCGCGACGCGGCCGGCAAAGGCGGCGTCATCAAGGCCATCAGCGAGCCGCTGAACACCCGCTACGTGCGCACCGTCGCGCTGCCCAAGCCGAGCGAACGCGAAGCGACGCAGTGGTATTTCCAGCGCTACGTCGAGCACCTGCCCGCGGCCGGCGAACTCGTGCTGTTCGACCGCAGCTGGTACAACCGCGCCGGCGTCGAGCACGTGCTGGGGTTTTGCAGCGAGGTGCAATATCAGCGCTTCATGGCCGATTGCCCGATGTTCGAGAAGCTCATCACCAGCGACGGTTTGATCCTGCTCAAGTACTGGCTGACCGTCGACCAGGAGCAGCAGGAAGAACGCTTCGCCGAGCGCGCCAGCGATCCGCTCAAGCGCTGGAAGATCTCACCGGTCGACCTCAAGGCGCGCGAGCAGTACGCCGCCTATGGCAAGGCGCGCGACGCGATGCTCGCCACGACGAACACCGAGCACGCGCCGTGGTTCCTGGTCAACTTCAATGACCAGAAACGTGGCCGCATCACGCTGATGGAACACCTGCTGGCACACCTGCCGTTCCGCGCGCCGCCGGACCTGCCGCTGGAGCTTCCGCCGCTGAAGGGCAAGCCCAAACGCGAGCACATAGCCGACAAGAGCCTGCTCGTCGACGACGACTGATCGTCGAGGAAGCGCATCGACTTCGACGCCCCATCGCCCTGCGCAAGCGGGGCCGCTTTGGGGCCTCCGCCGGGCATTTCACGCTGCCTACACCGCCGCGCGGGAATTCTTCGCGCCGGGGGACACCACCGCGAATCGTCGCGCCTTCCAAAGAACGAACACGTCGCCGCCGCCTGCACTGTCGTCGGCGCCGCTGAATTTTTTCCACGGAGGGCCGCTGGCAGCCGCCTCGCGCAGACATGAATCCTCTCCTTCCCGCATGGATCCTGCTGGGCAACCTCGCGCTCATGCTGGCCGGATGGCTGGTTTCCCGGCGCATCCGAAACGCCGGCGTTGCGGACCTGCTCTGGCCGATCAGCCTGTGCGCGAGCGCGCTGTACTTCGCGGCGACTGCGTCCGGCTCGCCAACCTCGAAGATCCTCGTCGTCATCATGGGCGGCCTTTGGGGGACGCGCCTGTTCCTGCATCTGCTCGAACGCTTCCTGTCCGAGCACGAGGACTTCCGCTATCGCCATGTGCGCGAAAGCCGGCCGAACGCGGAACTGGTCTTCTTCCTGCTGTTCCTGCGTCGCGCGATCACCGCATCGCTGTTTTCCCTGTCCTTCCAGGTGGCGGCGGGCAATGCACTGGTCGGCGCCACGTTCTGGACAACGGCGGCAGCCATCCTCTATCTCGCCGGCCTGGCTGGCCAGACCTACGCCGACCGTCAACTGGAGCGGTTCCGAAGCAATCCGCGGCACCTCGGCGAGAGCTGCCGACGCGGGCTCTGGCGCTATTCGCGGCATCCGAACTACTTCTTCGAGGGCCTGATCTGGTGCAGCTACGCCGTGCTCGCCGTCGGTGTTCCCTGGACGATCTGGCCGCTGACGCTGATCGCGCCCGCGCTGACCATCATCGGCTGGCTTCCCGCGATGCGCGCCAACGAAGCCCAGGCCTTGCGCACGCGCGGCGAGGACTATCGTCGCTACCAGTCGACGACGCCGGCCGTGCTGCCCTGGTTTCCGCGCGGCTGGCCGAACGACCTGCCACCGGAAACGGTACGCCCGACGCCACCGCCGCCCTCGCGACGCGTGCGCTTCGCGCTCGACCTGCCGCAGCAGGCCGGCATCGCGAGTCCACCGGCATTCCCTGACGCCACGGAGCAATCGCCGGAGTCGCGCCGCGGCGAACACGTGCTCGCCGACTGAAGCCGGGATCCGTCACTGCATCGATGGCGCGTCCGAGCCGCTCCTCGCCATTGCTCCGGCCGAAACGAAAAAGGCCGCGGAATGACCGCGGCCTTTTTCAATCCACCATCGAAGCGCCAATCAGGGACGACGCTCGAGTTCCGGGCTTTCCTTCGTCACCGGCATGAGGTCGGTCTTCGACACGCCGAGCCCGTACAGGATCGGGTTGGCGAAGAAGATCGACGACAGCGTGCCGACGACGATGCCGACCAGCATCGTCAGGCCGAAGCCGTGAACCGCCGGGCCACCGACGAAGTACAGCGCGAACATCGTCAGCGCCGTGGTCAACGAGGTCATGATCGTGCGCGACAGCGTCTGGTTGATCGACTTGTTGAGGATCTCGTAGGGCTCGGCCTTGCGCGTCAGGCGGAACAGCTCGCGCACGCGGTCGAACACGACGATCTTGTCGTTGATCGAGTAGCCGATGACCGCCAGCAATGCCGCCAGCACCGTCAGGTCGAAGTCGATCTGGGTCAGCGAGAAGAAGCCCAGCGTCAGGATCGTGTCGTGGATTTCACTGGCGATGGCCGCGATCGCGAAACGCTTCTCGAAGCGGATGCCGATGTAGATCATGATGCCGATCATGACGAACACGGCGGCGACGATGCCGTCGTTGCGCAGATCCGTGCCGACCGAGGAGCCGACCAGATCCGGCGGTCGCTTCAGTGACACGTCCGGGCGCACCTTCTTCAGTGCAGAGATCACGTCCGCGCCGACGACGGCCGCGTCCTTCTGGTCTTCCCGCGGCTGCAGGCGGATCGACACGTCACGCGAGGTGCCGGCACTCTGCACCTGCGCACCGTGGAAGCCGCCCTGCTCCAGCGCGGTGCGGACCTGATCCACTTCGACCGGCTGCTCGTAATGCACTTCCACGAGCACGCCGCCGGTGAAGTCGAGCGCGTAGTTGAGTCCACGCGTCGCCAACAGGCCGATCGACAGGATCATCAGGATGATCGAGATCGCGAGGCTGATCTTGCGTGCCCCGAGAAAGTCGATGTTGCTGTTCGGATTGAAGAGTTCCATTTACGCCGCTCCTGCATTCGAGTAGCCGCTGCCGATCGACAGCCCCTTGAGCTTGCGGCCGCCATGCACCCAGCCGGTGATCGCGTGGGTCACGGTGACCGACGTGAACATCGAGGTCAGGATGCCGATGAACAGCGTCACGCCGAAGCCGCGGATGGCGCCGGAACCCAGCGTCATCAGCGCGAATGCGGCCAGCAGGTGCGTCACGTTGGCGTCGAGAATCGTCGCCCAGGCCTTGTCGTAACCGGCGCGGATCGCCGCCAGCGGCGTCGAACCATTGCGCAATTCCTCGCGCACGCGCTCGCAGATCAGCACGTTCGCGTCGATCGCCATGCCCAGTGTCAACACGATGCCCGCGATGCCCGGCATCGTCAGCGTCACGCCGATGGCCGACATGATCGCCAGCAGCAACACGAGGTTGAAGAACAGCGCGATGTCGGCGATCAAGCCAAACACCCAGTAGTAGAACGCCATGAAGAGGAGCACGGCCGCCAGCCCGATCAGGACCGCGCCGACGCCCTTCTTGATGTTGTCGGCGCCAAGGCTCGGGCCGATCACGCGCTCCTCGACGATGTCCATCGGTGCGGCGAGCGAGCCGGAACGCAGCATCAGCGCCAGATCGGAAGCTTCCTTGTTGCTGCCGAGGCCGCTGGTCTGGAACTGGTTGGAGAACACGCCGCGGATGTTGGCGACACTGATGACCTCTTCGGTCACCTTGGTGCTGCGCACTTCCTTGCCGTCGATGATCTTGGTTTCCGGCGTGCGCTCGATGTAGACCACCGCCATCGGCTTGCCGACGTTCTGCGAGGTGAAGTCGAGCATCTTCTTGCCGCCGACCGCGTTCAGTCGCACCGACACCGCCGGCGTGCCGCTCTGCGGATCGGGCTGGCTCGACGCGTCGACCATTTCGTCGCCGCTGACGATGACCTTCTTCTTCAGCAGCACCGGCTGCCGCTGGCCACCGGGGCCGAGCTCGCGACGGTAGTAGAGCTTGCTCTCGGGGGGAACAACGCCACCGTTGGCCGCGTCCAGCGCATTGGAGCTTTCATCCACGGCGCGGT
>JASLGB010000307.1 GCA_030150315.1 Dokdonella sp.
CTGCAGCCGCTCGTCGACGACCACACGCGCGATCTCCAGCGCGTTGTCCAGGCCTTGTTCCAGCCGCACGTCGAACCAGCTTTCGATGGTCGCGTCGATGAAGCGCAGCGCGAAGCCGTAGACGACCGCGATCGACGGCACCGCAAGCAGGATCAGCATGCTCAGCAGGCGCCGGTTGAGGCGCGCCCCGGGAGCGTTGCGGCGGATGTCGGCACGCAGCCGCCACAGGCGCTGGGCGATGGCGGATGCCAGCAGCACCAGCGCCACCACGGCGGCGCCGAGCACCCAGCGGTAGTGCGCGGCGAAACGCGCGCTGTCGTGGGTCGCGTCCTCGGCCAGCTTTAGCGAGGCCAGCAGCAGGCCTGCCACGGCCAGCGCGGGCAGCACCCGGCGCAGCAGCAGGTTCAGCGCGCCGCGGGCGTCCATGCGTACTCCGGGGAGGCCAGCCGCCAGGCCGGCTCGAACAGGGCCGGCAGGCGCAGCGGCCCGGGCAGCGCGGACGGATCGAGCTGGGCGCGCACGCGCAGTTCGGTCGCCGGCGCCAAGGCGGCGAACGTCGATGGCAATTCGATGCGCAGCGCACCGAGCGCGGAACTCAGATAGGCCGGCGTGGCGAAGCTGCGCGTTTCGCCGCCGCCCAGTTCCCGCAGCTGGTAGCGGCGCGTCAGCGGGAAATAGCGCAGCTCGATGCTGCGCGCTTCGACCAGCCGGTTCGGCCAGTGGCCTGCGCTCAGCTTCACGCGCAGCGTGATCGGAATGCCGTGTTCGAGCGCATCCTGCGCCGGCCCGCTGAGGCGGCATTCCAGCCCCAGCTCCAGCACCGCGCTGACGCTGTCGCCGACCAGGCGCGCATTGCGCACCTCGAGAGTGCCCGGGCGCTGCGCGCGGATCGCGTCGCACCCGGCGAGCGCGAACGCCAGCAGCAGCGCCAGTGCGCTAGCGCTTTTCCAATGCCGCATAGTGGAAACCGTCCATGCCGCCCTCGCCCGGCAGGTTCTGACGACCGACGCCGGCGGCGTGGCCGTAGCGCTGCGGCAATGGCAGCGCGTGCGCATCATCGCAGCTGTCGAGGAAGGCGGCGAGCACAGCTTCGTTCTCGGCACGCAGGATCGAGCAGGTCGCGTAGACCAGCCGCCCGCCCTTGGCCAGCAGCGGCCACAGCGCGCGCAGCAGTTCCAGCTGCGTCTGCACCAGCGGCGCGATGTCGGCCGCACGCCGGTGCAGCTTGATGTCGGGCTGGCGGCGCACGATGCCGCTGGCCGAGCACGGCGCGTCGAGCAGGATGCGCTCGAATGCGCGCCCGTCCCACCATGCCGCCGGCTGCGCCGCGTCACCGGCCACGACGGCCGCTTCGAGGCCAAGGCGGGCGAGGTTCTCGCGCACGCGGTCGAGGCGCGTGTCGTCGCGGTCGAGCGCCACCAGTTCCACCGCGGCGTTTTCGAGGATGTGGGCGGACTTGCCGCCGGGCGCGGCACAGGCATCGAGCACGCGCTGGCCGTCGGCCAGGTCAAGCAGGTCGATCACCGCTTGCGCCGCACCGTCCTGCACCGAGAACGCGCCTTCGGCATAACCGGGCAGGCGCGTCACGTCGGTGCTGTGGGCAAGCACGATCGCCTGCGGCAGCGCGGCCGGCGCATCGGCCTCGATGCCTTCGGCGTGCAGGCGCGCCAGCAAGTCCTCGCGTGTGCTGCGGCGGCGATTGGCGCGCAATGTCAGCGGCGCCTCGCGATTGTTTTCGGCCAGGATCGCCTCGGCCTGCTGCGGCCAGTCGCGGCGGATCACCTCGACCATCCAGCGCGGATGCGCGCTGGCACCGACCACGTCGGCATCAAGGCGTGCTTCCAGTGCGCTGCGTTCGCGCACGAAGCGGCGCAGCAAGGCATTCACCAGTCCGGCGTATTGCGGCGCGCCGAGCGCACGTGCCGCGTCGACACAGGACGCGACCACGGCGTACTCGGCCAGCTCCATCACGGCCAGCTGCACCAGTCCGATCACCAGCAGCGCGCGCACTTCGCGCGCCTTCGGCGGCAGCGGCTTGTCCATGATCATCGCCAGAGCCGCGTCGTGGCGCAGCCACCAGCGCGATGCCTCGAACAGCGTCGCCGCCAGCAGGGCGCGGTCACGCGCATCGGCGATGCGCGGATTGGCCTGCGCCAGTGCGACGCGCAGCGAAGTTCCGTCGAACACGACGCGCGCCAGCGCGCGCGCCGCTTCCGCGCGCACGGCGGCCCCGGGAGCGGCAGGAGCGGCTTTCGTGCGCGGCCGGCGCGGAGGCGAGGGACTCATCGGGACGGCTCCCGACGCGCGTTGAGCCAGTCGCGCACGGCAACGCGGCGACCGCCTTCGCGCTGCAGTTCGTGGATACGCAGCAGGCCATCGCCGGTGGCGACGTCGATCGCGTCGCGATGGGTCGCCACCAGCGTGCCGGGCTCGGCCGTGGTCGGCGTCGCGATGGCCTCGGCCGACCACAGGCGCACGCGCTCGCCGTGCAGCTGCGCTTCGGCCACCGGCCACGGATCGAAGGCGCGCACCTTGCGCGCGAGGGCGTTCGCCGGCTGGCTCCAGTCGAGTTTCGCCTCGGCCTTGTCGAGCTTGTGCGCGTAGGTGACACCGGCTTCCGGTTGCGGCGTCGCGGCCAGCGTTTCGCCGCGCAGCACGCGCGCAAGACCGTCGGCGAGCACCTCGGCGCCAAGTGCGGAGAGCCGGTCGTGCAGGCTGCCGCCGGTGTCGTCGGCGGCAATCGGCGTGCGCCGTTCGAGCAGCACCGGCCCGGTATCGAGGCCGACTTCCATCTGCATCAGGTCGACGCCGGTTTCTTCATCGCCGGCGAGGATCGCGCGCTGGATCGGCGCCGCACCACGCCAGCGCGGCAGGATCGAGGCATGCACGTTCCAGCAGCCGAGGCGTGGAATCGCCAGCGCCGACTTCGGCAGGATCAGGCCATAGGCGACGACGACCATCAGATCCGGGGCGTACGTGGCAAGACGCTCGCGCGCGGCCTTGTCGCGCAGGCTTTCCGGCTGCTCCACCGCGATGCCCGCCGCCAGCGCACGCTGCTTGACCGCGCTGGGCGTGAGCTGGCGTCCGCGTCCGGCCGGTCGATCGGGCTGCGTGTAGACGGCCGCGACCTCGGCGCCGCAGGCAAGGCAGGCGTCGAGACAAGGCACGGAAAAATCGGGCGTGCCGGCAAAGACGATACGCAGGGGAGCGGTGGACATCGACGGAATCGCGCGGGAATCGGGGCCGCATTGTAGGCGCTGCAGCCGCGCGATCGCGCGCGGTGGGCGAAGTTCGCGCAGCAAGGATGGACTTTTTCCGCGCCCGCGGGGTACACCAATGCGTGCTCTACGCACGCTCAGGGGGATTCATGAAAAAGCGCCTCAGCGCAGCGCTCGTGCTGCTGGCCGGCCATGCCGGCGCAGCCGATTCGCTGC
>JASLGB010000361.1 GCA_030150315.1 Dokdonella sp.
TTGGCGTGCCGGTGGTCGGCACGGTTGCCGTGCGTCGCGGTGGCACCGCGGCGCTGGTCGATTATCTGGATGCGCCCTTGGCCGCGCCGGCTGGCACGCCGACGGCATCCGCCTCGGCGGCGGTGGCGGGCGACGACCTGCATGCGCAGGTGCGGGCGGCATTGGCGGCGGCGGTGTCGATGCCGAGCGCGACGTCTGCGGTGGACGATGCGATCGACCGCGTCGTGCTGCATCCGGTCGCGGGCCTGGCGATCCTCGCCGTCGTGATGTTCCTGATTTTCCAGGCGGTCTTTTCGTGGGCAGCGCCGTTGCAGGATGGTGTCGCCGCAGCGGTGGAAGCCTTGGGCGGGCAGGTCGGTGCCCTTCTGGAATCGATGCCCTTGCTGCAGAGTCTGGTCGTCGATGGCGTCTTTGCGGGGCTTGGCGCGGTGGTCGAGTTCCTGCCGCAGATCCTGATCCTGTTCCTGTTCATCCTGATGCTGGAGGAGTCGGGCTACCTGCCGCGCGCGGCCTTCCTGCTCGACAAGCTGATGTTCAAGGCCGGCCTGACTGGCCGTTCGTTCATCCCGCTGCTGTCCAGTTTCGCCTGCGCGATTCCCGGCATCATGGCCACCCGCAGCATTGCCGACCCGCGCGACCGGCTGACCACGATCCTGGTTGCGCCGCTGATGACCTGTTCGGCGCGGCTGCCGGTGTACACGCTGCTGATCGGCGCATTCATCCCGCGCCAGGACGTGCTTGGCCTGTTCAACCTGCAAGGCATCGTGCTGTTTTCGCTGTACGTCCTTGCCATCGTCAGCGCGCTCGTGGTGGCGTGGGTGATGAAGCGCCTGCGCCGCGACAAGAGCGAACATGCCTTGCTGATGGAGCTGCCGTCGTATCGGCTGCCCAATCCGCGCGACGTGCTGTTCGGCCTGTGGGAGCGAGCCAAGATCTTCATCAAACGCGTGGGCGGCATCATCCTCGCGCTGACCGTGCTGCTGTGGTTCCTGTCCAGTTTCCCGGCGCCGCCGGAAGACGCCACGCTGCCGCCGATCGATTACAGCTTCGCCGGCCAGATCGGCCGCTGGATGACGCATGTGTTCGCGCCGATCGGCTTCAACTGGCAGATCTGCATCGCGCTGATCCCCGGGTTGGCTGCGCGCGAAGTGGCGGTGTCTTCGCTGGCCACGGTCTACGCCCTGTCGGCCGCCACCGAAGAGGCGGCCGCCGCGGCGTTGGGGCCGACGATCGCCGCGCAATGGTCGCTGGCGACCGCGTTGTCGTTGCTGGCCTGGTACGTGTTCGCGCCGCAGTGCCTGTCCACGTTGGCGGTAATCCGCCGCGAGACCAACTCCTGGCGCAACGTCGGCATCGCCACGGCGTACCTGTTTGCGCTGGCGTATCTGGCCTCGTACATCACCTACCAGGTGACCAGGGCACTGACATGATCACGCCGCTGCTGGTGCAATCCGTGCTCATTGCGTCGATCGGCGCATGGGCGATCTGGTTTGCATTCCGGCGGCTGATGCCCAAGACCTATCGACGCCTGCTCGCCCGCGCCCTCGGCGTGTTCGATCGCCCTTCGGTCCCTGCCTGGATGCGCGAAGCGGCGCGGCGGGCGCAGCCCACCGGCAGCAGCGGTGGAAGCTGCGGCGACGGCTGTTCCAGCTGCGGCGGCTGTGCAACCCCGGCGCCGCCGGTCGTCGAGGCGCAACCGCTGCGTTTCAAGTCGCGATCTCCGCACGACTGAGCGGCGCGCGCCGTGTCCGACGGGGTTCCGGTCCGGCGTTGCAGCGTGCACGATGGCCGCTGGATCGAATGGCGATGACCTTGCACATGAACACGACCGATGTTTTCACCCTGCATCGCGGCAGCGCGCCGCTTCTTGTCAGCCTGCCGCACGACGGCAGCCTGATTCC
Organism: Dokdonella sp.; assembly: GCA_030150315.1. Classification (GTDB taxonomy): domain Bacteria; phylum Pseudomonadota; class Gammaproteobacteria; order Xanthomonadales; family Rhodanobacteraceae; genus Dokdonella_A. The sequence continues at coordinate 1,902 of JASLGB010000361.1, forward strand.
GGCGGAGCTTGCCGCACGCATGACGCCGGAGGCGCGCAGCGCGCCGGATACCGACTGGCATGTCTCGCGTCTGTATGCGTTCGCGCGCGATCTGGGCGCGTCGGTGATCGTGCCGAAATTCTCGCGCTACGTCGTCGACCTGAATCGCCCGCCGGATGACGTGTCGTTGTATCCGGGACAGAACACGACCGGCCTGTGCCCCATCGTGCGCTTCAGCGGTGAGCCGGTGTACCTGCCGGGGCAGCAGCCCTCACCCGACGAAATCGCCGCGCGGGTCGAGACGTACTGGCAGCCGTATCACGCTGCGCTGGCCGCAGAGATCGAACGTCTGCGCGCGGCGCATGGCCGCGTGGTGCTGTGGGAAGGCCATTCGATCCGCAGCGTGCTGCCGTTCCTGTTCGAGGGCCGGTTGCCGGACTTCAACCTGGGCACCGTTGCGGGCGAGAGCTGTTCGCCGGCACTGCAGCAGGGGCTGGAGCGGATCATGGCCGCGCAGGATCGCTACACGCACGTGGCCAACGGTCGCTTCAAGGGCGGCTACATCACGCGCCGGCACGGTCGTCCGCAGGAAGGGGTCGACGCCGTGCAGATGGAACTGGCGCAGATCAACTACATGGACGAGGCCTCGTTCGAGTACCTGCCCGAACGCGCCGAACCCGTGCAGGAAATCCTGCGGGCGATGCTGCAGCGTTGCCTTGAGCCCTGACCGGCGCGCCGAAAAAAGCGCCGGCCTGATCGGTCGTTGGAACTCCGTCTGAATCGGCGGCAACGACTCGTCGGGATGCCCGTTCTGTTCAGCATCGATATCCAACTCCGCGCCTATTTTTGGCGCCACGCAGCGATCGGATTTCCCGCCCGCGCGTCCAGGAGTCAAGGAGAACACCATGCGTACGTCCATCCTCGCTGCCGTGATCGCCGCTTCGTTTGCCGCTCACGCGATGGCGGCCGAGGCCAGTACTTCGCCGTCGTCCCACCCGAACGCAAAGCCCGTCGCCGTGGCGCAGCACGCCACTTCGACCAACCCGGTGCCTTCCGCGCAGGAACGTGCCGACGCGGCTGCCGGTACCAAGGCGGCTGCGGCCGAGAAGCATTCGGTGAAGTCGTCGCACAAGCACCATGCCAAGAAAGCCAAGGCGAAGGCTGGCTGATCTCAAACCGACATTCGCCACGAATCCCCGGGCCTCGTCCCGGGGTATTTGTTTTCAGGGCCTGTCCCGCGCGCGACCCGGTTTGCTCCAGCGGCGATCGGGTGGCCGCCTTGCCGACGCGAGCGGCCTCGGCTGATCCATTCGCGCACTGGAACCTCTTCGATGTGCGCGACGATGACAACGCAGGCGGTGCTGCGGCAGGATGAGCGCAGACCACCGGGAGCCAAACCATGACCGAACAGGAAATTCGCGCCATCTTCGCCATCAGCCTGCTGGCTTCCAATGCCGACGGCAGCATCAGCGAGCAGGAGCGCGAAGCGCTGCGCAGGGTCGGCGATCGCTTCGGCAGCAGCAGCCTCGATGTCTCGCCGATGCTCGAGGACGCCGCGCGGAACCGACTCGATCTCGCTCAGCTGATCGGCGAACTGGGTTCGCCCGAGGCACGCCGGATCGCCTACGAGATGGCGGTCGGGGTCTGCAACGCCGACGGCGTCGCCAACGCGGCCGAGCGCACCTTTCTTGCCGATCTCGCCGCACGCCTCGGACTGGATGCAGGGCCGAGCGGCGAGCACGCCACACAGGCCGAAGCCATCGCGACGGCGCCGCTTGGCACGATCATTCCGGCCGGCGCGACGGCGTCACCGGCCGCTGGCAGCGGCACGCATACCTCATCGATGAGCGAGGCCGACCTGGACAAGCTCGTGCTGGATGCCGCCATCCTCAACGGCGGGCTGGAACTGCTGCCGGAATCGCTGGCAACCATGGCGATCATTCCGCTGCAGATGCGGATGGTCTATCGCATCGGCCAGTCTTACGGCTACTCGCTGGACCAGGGGCACATCAAGGATTTTCTCGCCACGCTCGGGGTCGGCCTGACATCGCAATACCTCGAGCAGGCGGGCCGCAAGCTGTTCGGCGGCCTGCTGGGCGCCATCGGCGGTGCCCTCATCGGCGGACTCGGTCGGCAGGCGGTCAGCTCCGGCATGAGCTTCGCCAGCACCTACGCGCTGGGGCAGGTGGCGCGACGCTACTACGCTGGCGGGCGCACGTTCTCGGCCGACATGCTGCGCGACACGTTCCAGCAGGTGCTGGGCGAGGCGAAAGGCTTGCAGGCAAGCTATCTGCCGCAGATGCGGGAACGCGTTGCGGGCATGACCCCGGCAAGGATCATGGAGATGATTCGCGGCCGTTGAACGCCGCGTGAGCGCCTGACGGCGTTCCACGCGAGGTTTGTGGAGGAGTTGAGTTTCCCGTCGCTAGGGTTTTTCCCCGCTGGGCGATGCCGCGATGTGCGGGCTTTGCCACGTCCCGGCACCACTCCAATGGACGGGGATACGAGCACATGAAACTTTCGATTCTTCCGATTGCGTTGGCCGCAGCCTGCTGCGCGGGACCCATCCACGCTCCCGATTTCTCGGCACCCGGAGCGCGACTTGCCGTGGGGATTCCGCGGTCGTCCCGATGCGCATCCCGTACAAGCCGCAGGTGCCGGTGAAGCTCACCGTTACCTCGATCGACGAGGGCTCGCTTGAGGATTTCGGTCAGTTCAAGGTGCCGCCGGCGGCCGCCGACACGCGGCCGTACTACTTGCACTACACCTTGACGGCCCTCGGCGACGGCGACATCGGAGGCGTCAGGCTGGGCTATACGCTGGCCCTCGACGACCGCGATCAGACGCATACGCAGACACTGTTGGACAGCAATTTCACCGGGGCAACATTCGACCGCTGCAAGGACTCGGCTTTCCGTGTCGGCAACGGATCGGGCACCACGATCGAAGGCTGCCGCATCTTTTTGATTCACAAGAACGGCTCGATGAAGGGTTTCGTGTTCAAGGAATTCGAGACGCCGTACCAGAATGAGCCGCTGGTCTGGATGGCCGGAGCAGCGAAGCCCGCAAAGAGCGCCGCGCCGCGCGAGGCGACGGTCGAGCCAGGCCGCTGATTGACCCGATCGGCCGCACCGTTCCGATGCGGCCAATCGCTTCCTGATGCTCCGGGCCGATGACGTCAACCGCCTCGGCGCTGCGCCATCCACTCTCCAGCAAACGCCAAGTCGCCCTTGGTTTCCAGCCACTTCGTTCGATCGCTGGCGCGCTTCTTCGATAGCCGACATTCACCGGCGGGTCCGCCCGGCTCGGGTTCGCCGCCCACGAAACGGCGGTTTCGCAGCGTCCTGAAAGCCGGCGGCTCCCGGTCGCGTCACTCGTTGCCTTGGCGCCGTCGCTCTCCGTCATCGAAGGGCGCGAGTTCGGCCTGTACTTCGTTGATTGATGAGCGGATCCGCGCGCTGAACAACGACTCGTCGTAGGGCACCAGCAACAGTCGTTCGGTGGCACGCATCATCACGACATAGAGCAAGCAGGCGGCAAAAGCTTAGTCATCGCTTCGCCCCGGAAACTGTCCAAACCACAGGATCAGCACAACCAAAAACTCCAACACTTAGCAAGAAAACATGATAA
>JASLGB010000028.1 GCA_030150315.1 Dokdonella sp.
CTTCACCGACCTCGGACTTCCAGTCCGCCGACACCTTGGACAGGTAGTTCGTGAAGTTGAACGACGTACCCGAACCGTCCGAGCGGTGGACGATGGTGATGTTCTGGTCGGGCAGGGTCACGTCGCCGTTGATCTGCGCGATCGCCGGGTCGTTCCACTTCTTGATCTTGCCCTGATAGATGTCGGCCAGCAGCGGGCCGGTGAACTTGATCTTGCCCGGCCCGACACCCTGGATGTTGACGACCGGCACCACGCCGCCGATCACCGACGGAAACTGCGCCAGGCCGGCGTCGTGCAGTTCTTCCCACGACAGCGGCTTGTCGGAAGAGCCGAACGTGACCGTACCGGCCTTGATCTGCGCGATGCCGCCGCCGGAGCCGATCGACTGGTAGTTGATCTTGTTGCCGGTGGCCGTGTTGTAGCTGTCCGACCACTTGGACAGGATCGGATAGATGAAGGTGGCGCCGGCGCCGGTGATGTCGGCGGCCTGCGCGGAGGCGGCTCCGAGCACGGCCGCAAGGCCGGCAGCGACGAAGCGGTACTTGATCGAATTGAGCACGCGAGACTCCTGAAAGCGGTGGGAGGACAGACGACCATTGGCCGACGCCGCGCTTTTTAGGCCCGCAAGGTTGCGAAACGATGAGGATTTTGTTGCAGGAATATTGCAGCGGGCATTTGCACGCTGCGCGTGGATGGATATTTTCTTTCGGAATCAGCGGGTTGTGGATTCCGTCCTGCGTTTCATCCACATGACGCATTCGGCGCGCTCAGTCGCCGCTGATTCGATCCGGACCCTTGCCGGCGGTCTTCTCGTAGAGTCCTTTTCCGACCCGTCGATACTGCGTGAAGCCGTTCTTGGCGATGTGGCTTTCGCGCAGGACGTGCGCGTGACCGGCAACCACCGCGGGCGCGCCGATCACGCGATGGACGGGCGCACCGCAATCAGGGCAGGTGGCCAAGGCGGGGTCGGACAGCTTCTGCAGCAGGTCGAAGCCGGGCTGGCACTGCTTGCAGGCGCAGGCCGTACTGGCGATGTATTCGTAGATCGGCATGCCGACAAGATGCGCCCGCGTGGGCGGGCGATCAAGTGTCCAGGCCACCCAGCGTGTGCCGGAACGCCTCGTCCATTTGTTTCCAGCGGTTGACCACGGCGCAGAACAGCTCGGCCGTGCGCTCGGTGTCATAGACCGCCGAATGCGCGGCTTGCGCATCCCATTGCTGGCCGGAGGCCTCGACCGCGCGGCTGAGCACGGTCTGGCCGTAGGCGAGCCCGGCCAGCGTCACCGTGTCGAAGCAACTGAAGGAATGGAACGGGCTGCGCTTGTGGCCGGTGCGCCGGATCGCGGCGTTGAGAAAACCGAGGTCGAACGAGGCGTTGTGGCCGACCAGGATCGCGCGCTGGCATTCCGCTTCGCGCATGGCTTCACGCACCGGCTTGAAGATGTGCTCCAGCGCCTGGCGCTCGGGCAGGGCGAAGCGGAACGGGTGATCGGGGTCGATGCCGGTGACTTCGAGCGAACGCGGGTCGATCTCGGAACCGGGAAACGCCTCGACGTGCGTGGAGATGGCCGGCGTCGGGTGCAGCACGCCTTCGTCGTCCATCCGCACGATGACCGCGGCGATTTCGAGCAGGGCATGGCGATCGCAGTCGAACCCGCCGGTTTCGACATCGATGACAACGGGCAGGAAGCCGCGGAAGCGCTGTGCAATGCGCGCGGCGGGAAAGAAGGGCGACATGAGGGGAGCATAACAAGGAGCCGCACGCTTTCGCTCGCGCCGGCGCCGATCGAGCCGGGCGTGCCTGCCGGGTGTGAACAATTCCAACCATTGCCCGCATTCGCCGCGCGCATGCGGGCGGTGCCGCTTGCGGCGGCGGACTCGCGCGGAGTAGTGTCCCTGCCGCTTGGACAATGGATTTCGCGAGGACAGAACGATGCGCTGGCAAAAGGGTCGTGCAAGCGACAATGTCGTCGAGGACAGTGGTGGTGGTGGCGGTGGTCCGCGGTTTGGTGGCGGTCTCGGGCTGGGTGGTGTCGTCCTGGTCGTGATCGTCGGTTTGCTGTTCGGCAAAAACCCCGGAGAAATCCTTGCCCTTCTCGGCAACATGGGCGGAGGCGGCGAGCCGCCGGCGCAGCAGGTCAGCCCGGCCGGAAACGACGAGCAGACGCTGTTCGTGAGGAAGGTGCTCGGCTCGACCGAAGACGTCTGGAGCCAGATGTTCCAAGCGGCCGGCAAGCAGTATCCGGCGCCGCGCCTGGTCTTGTTCCGCGGTGGCGTGCAGTCCGCCTGTGGATCGGCGTCTTCGGCGATGGGGCCGTTCTATTGCCCGGGCGACCGTCAGGTCTACCTCGACCTGACCTTCTTCCAGGAGATGCAGGACCGCTTCCAGGCGGCCGGCGACTTCGCGCGTGCCTACGTCATCGCGCACGAAGTGGGGCATCACATCCAGAACGTGATCGGCGTGATGCGCCAGGTGGATCAGCAAGCGCAGCGCGGCGTGCCGATGCAGGGCGCAACCGGCCTTTCCGTGCGCCAGGAGTTGCAGGCCGACTGTTTCGCCGGCGTCTGGGCCAACCACGCGCAGAAGCAGTTGAACTGGCTCGATCCGGGTGACGTCGAGGCGGCGCTGAATGCAGCCAACCAGATTGGCGACGATGCCCTGCAGAAGCGCGCACGCGGCTATGCCGTGCCGGACTCGTTCACGCACGGCAGCTCGGCCGAGCGCGTGCGCTGGTTCCGCCAGGGTCTGTCCAGCGGCAATCTCGATTCCTGCGATACGTTCAGCGCCGCACAGCTCTGACAAAAGCGGCCGTCGCGCGCAGGGCACGCCTGCGCGTGGCGTCGTCGCGGGCCTCAGCCCTTCGGTTTCTCGCGCACCGGAATCGACATGCTGCACAGGTCGATCTTGCCGGCGGGAACCTTGTACCAGTCGTCGCGGCGGTTGCGGCGC
>JASLGB010000068.1 GCA_030150315.1 Dokdonella sp.
GTAACTGTGTTGGAGATTGTCGGTTTCGCCGTCGGCATGAAGCCGCTGCGCCGCTTGCCGGAGCCGGATCGCAGCATCCAGGTCGTCCTGATCGAACCGGAACCGCCACCGCCACCGGCGCCGCCGGAACCCGAGCCGCCGGAGATCGTTCGTCGCGCCAGCCGCATCCAGGTCGATACGCCGAAGGTGCGCACGACGCCACCACCACCGCGCGAGGGCGCGTCCGACCAATCCAATGCACGCATCGGCAGCGCCGGCGTGGCGCCGCTGCAGCTGTTCAATCCGGATGGCTCGGTGCGTCTGGGCAGTGGTGGCGCGGCGATCTCCGCGCCGGCCAAACCGGGCACCGAACGCGAGGCGGCCAAGGCGCGCTGGGCCCAGATCGAAAAACGCGGCAACCCGCTCGATTGCAAGAAAACCCGCTTCAGCCGTGAGTACTCCAGCGACCAGAATCTGGGCGATGAAGTGGCCGGCAAGTACCTGAAGTGGATCGGGCTGGCCGATGGCGCGGCCATCGGAGACCGACGCCGGCAACGCGCCGAATCGGGCGGTTGCGAAGACGCCGAATAAGAGCCGCCGCGCGTCGAGCCGGCGCCGGCGCCGGATGCCGATTGCCGATTGCTCAAGGGGCGCCGTGGCGGCGAGTGGCGTTGTCGTGGCCGTCCGATTCGTCGATCATGCTTCGCGCTGCGCGACGCTCGGATGCACCCACGGGCGTCGCGCGCTCGTTCGCCCGGTCTCGGGCTCCTTTGCCGACGGTGGATCGCGCGGGCTGGTGCCGCGGCGCGGCGCCGTCCCGACCCATGCCAGAACATGCAGGACGCCGACATTCCGCTGTGCGTCGATCTCGACGGCACCTTGATCCGCTCCGATCTTTCGCTGGAGAGCGTGCTTGCGCTGCTGCGCCGCAATCCGCTGCAATTGCTGCCGATGCTGTGGTGGCTGCTGCGTGGACGCGCGCACTTCAAGCGTGAAGTGGCGCGTCGCGTGACGCTGGATGTATCGCATGTACCGCAGGATGCGCGTGTGCTGGCGTGGCTGCGCGAGATCGGCACCTCGCGGCGGCGCGTGCTGTGCACGGCGTCGGACCAGTCCGTCGCCGATGCGATCGCCGCCGCGACCGGCTGCTTCGACGAGGCGATCGGCAGCGACGGTGCCCGCAACATCGGCGGTCGCGGCAAACGCGCCGAACTGGTGGCGCGTTACGGCGAGCGCGGCTTCGACTACGCCGGCAACGCCGCGACCGATCTGCACGTCTGGCGCGCGGCGCGCCAGGCGATCGTGGTCAACGCCTCGGCGGGGCTGCTGCAGCGCGTGCGGCGCGACGCGGCGATCGATGTGGGGCACGTGTTCGCGCAGGAGGGCGGGGGCTGGCGCGTCTGGTTGCGTGCGCTGCGGCCACACCAGTGGCTGAAGAACCTGCTGGTGTTCGTGGCGATCGCCGGCGCCCATCGCCTGTTCGAGTGGGACGCCGCCCTGGCTGCCGGCATCGCCTTCGTCGCTTTCAGCCTGTGCGCTTCGAGTGCGTACGTATTGAACGATCTGTTCGATCTCGACGCGGATCGGCGTCATCCTCGCAAGCGTCTGCGACCGTTCGCGGCCGGCGACTTGTCGATTGCGGGCGGCCTGCTCGCCTCGCCGCTGCTGGCGATGGCCGCGTTCGCGCTGGCCCTGCTGTGCCTGCCGCCTGCGTTTGCGGTGATCCTGCTGGCGTATTTCGTGCTGACGCTGGCGTATTCGCTGTTCCTGAAGCGCGTGGTCGCGGTGGACGTGCTGGTACTGGCGCTGCTGTACACCTTGCGTGTCGTTGCCGGTGCAGCGGCCGTGCCGGTGGAGGTCTCGCCATGGCTGCTGGCCTTGTCGATGTGCCTGTTCCTCAGTCTGGCGATGGTCAAGCGGCATGCCGAGCTCTACCGCATCGCCGCCGGACGCGGCACGGCGGCGGTCGGGCGCGGCTATCGCACCGATCATCTGCCGGCCTTGCGCTGGATTGGCGAATGCGCCGGGCTCGCCGGCGCGCTGGTGCTAGTGCTGTATGTGGACAGCACGCGCAGCGCGATGCTGTACCGCCAGCCGATGTGGCTCTGGCTGCTGGCGCCGCTGCTGGCGTTCTGGATCCATCGCGTATGGCGCCTCGCGCGCCGCGGCGCGATGCACGAAGACCCGGTCGTGTTCGCGTTGACCGATCGTGTCAGCCTGGGCGTGCTGGCGCTGTTCGCGGCGGTGATCGCACTGGCGATCTGAGCGGATGCGGGAAGGGCTGACGCGAGAAGGGCTGACGCGAGAAGGGAGGAACCCGAAGCACGCATCCCGTGCTTCGGGTCACCGTCGTCACAGGCGCCGCAACAGTTCGGGCATCAGAGGCAGCTTGCGCACGCGCACGGTGGTGGCCGCATGCACCGCATTGGCCAGCGCGGGCGCTGCGCTGGGCACCGCGATGTCGCTGGCACCGCACGGCTCCGCCTCCGATTCCACCAGCACCACCTCGACATCGCGTGGCGCCTGCGCTCGGCGCAGTAGCGGATAGTCGGCGAACGTCTTCTGTTGCACCTGGCCATCCTTGATCGTGATGGCCAGGTTGAGCGCTGCGGAAACTCCGTCGAGGGTTCCGCCCACCATCTGCGCCTGCGCGCCGAGCGGATTGATGACGCGGCCGATGTCGGCGACGCACACGACGCGGTGGAGGATGAGATCGTCGCCGCGGACCGATACCTCGAAGCCATGCGCGGCGTAACCGCCAAAGGTGTAATGGCAGGCAATGCCGATGCCGTGGCCGTCATCGCGCCGCACGCCGAAACCGATCTTCTCGGCCGCGATCCTGAGCACGTTCGCCATGCGTCCGGTATCGAAGCTCGGGCCGCCGCGACCGCGGTACGGAATCTGGCGCGGCTCACCGAGCAGCTCCAGGCGCAGGGCCAGCGCATCCTGCTTCGTCGCCACCGCGATCTCGTCGATGAAGCACTGGATCGCGAAAGCCTGGAAGGTCTGCACCGATCCGCGCGATGGTCCGCGCGGGACGCCGGATTCGAGCGCGAAGAAGCGCTTGTCGAGATTGGCGACCAGTCCGGCTGGAAAATCGTCCGCGCCGATGCAGCCGCTCCACGCCGGCTGACTGGCGGCGTTGGCGCTGCGGTAGTTTTCCGGCGTGGCGGCGACGCGGTGCGACCAGCCCGTGACCTTCTTTCGGCGGTCGAGCGTGGCGGCCATCGCGTGCACGCCGAACGGGCGATAGAAGTCGTACTGCAAATCGTCTTCGCGCGTCCACATCAGCTTGACCGGCTTGCCCGCTTCCTTGGCCACCAGCACCGCTTCGGCGACGTAGTCGTTGCGCAGGCGCCGGCCGAAACTGCCGCCGGCACGTGGCATGCGGATCGCGATGGCCTTGCGTGGCAGCCCGGTCATGCGAGAGATCAGCTCGGAGGCGCCATCGGGATCCTGCAGCGATGCCACCAGTCGTGCGCTGTCCTGGCGAATGTCGATCAGCGCGCCCGGCGGCTCCATCGTCGCGTGGGCGAGGAAGGGCATTTCGTAGCGCGCCTCGACGACGGTGCGTGCCTGCTTGCGCGCCTTGGCGAAGTCGCCGTCGCTGCGCACATCGATCGCGTCTTCATCGAGATCGAGCCGTTCGTTCGCGCGCGCGGCCAGGACGTTGCTCGATTCCCTCGCCCACGGGCCGGGCTTCCACTCCGCCCTCAGCGCCTTGCAGCCTTGCAGGGCCGCCCAGGTGCTGTTAGCGAGCACGGCGATTCCCGCCGCAAGCACGCCGTCGAGCGGTGCGTCGGGCTTCGGGCCCGGAATCTCGATGATGTCGCGGACGCCGGCAACTTTGCGTGCTTCGCTGTCGTCCCAGGATTCCAGCGTGCCGTCCTGATGCGGACAGCGCGCGATGACCGCGACCAGCGCATTGGCGGTCCACGCATCGATGCCGAACTCGGCGCGCCCGGTGACGATGGCGCGCGCGTCGGTGGTTCGCGTGGGCTGGCCGATGATGCGGTACTGCGACGGCGCCTTCAGCCGCACCGGTTGTTTCGGCGGCGCCAGGCCGGCGGCGCGACGTGACAGTGCGCCGTAGCGCAATTTGCGCCCGTCCGCGGCGATGACCTCGCCGGCTTCCGTGCGCAAGGTGCCGACATCCAGCTTCCATTCCGCTGCGGCAGCCTGCAGCAGCAGCCAGCGCGCGGTCGCACCGGCCTGGCGCAGGTCGCTCCAGCCTTCGGGAATGCTGGCGCTACCGATCGTGCCTTGCTTGCCGTAGCGATTCGTTCCGCCCTTGCCGGTGTCGACATAGCCGTATGGCAAGGGCGTGACGAGGACTTGCTCCCATTCCACGTCCAGTTCCTCGGCGACCAGCATCGGCAGCGAGGTCATGACGCCTTGACCGGTTTCGCAGCCGCGCGCGCCGATCACGATGCGATTGTCACGCTCGATGCGCACGAAGGGCCCGACGGCGGTGAGGTCGTCGCCGATGAGCGCCGGGTCGATGTCCTGCGCCAGTGCCGGTCGGGTAGAGACCAGCAGGGCGCCGCCAGCGGCGAGCGATACGACGAGGAAACGGCGGCGTCCGGCGTCGGTCGGCAGGTCGTGACGGCTCACTTGGCCTGGCTCCGCATCTGGCCGGCTGCCTTCAGGATGGCCTTGCGCATGCGCGGATAGGTGCCGCAGCGGCACAGGTTGCCGATCGCGGCGATGTCGTCCTCGCTCGGCTTCGGCTTGCGCCGCAGCAGGTCGGCTGCGGCGAGGATCTGCCCGGCCTGGCAGTAACCGCATTGCGCCACGTCCTCGTCGATCCATGCCTGCTGCAGCGGATGCAACGCATCGGTTTCCAGCCCCTCGATCGTGGCGATGTCCTGACCCGCGGCCGTTTGCATCGCGAGCTGGCACGAGCGTGTTGCCTTGCCACCGACCAGAACCGTGCAGGCGCCGCACGCGCCGGTGCCGCAGCCGTACTTCGTGCCAGTCAGGCGCAACGTGTCACGCAGGAACCAGAGCAGCGGCATCTGCGGGTCGCCATCGTGGTAGTACGGCTTGCCGTTGATCGTCAGCGCGATCGGCTCGGGCGCTCGCGCAGTGGGGCGCTTGGCCGACGGTTCGGCGGCCTGTTCGGTTTGGCTCATACGATTCTCCGCGGTTTCCGCGGCGGCGGTGACCAGCCCGCGGATCGATGCTGGATTGTCGCATCCCTGTCCGAAGTGCGCATGCAGGCGTCAGGCAAAAAATGACGATGCCAGACTCCACGTTCCGGCATCGTCCAAGGTCCCGGCTAGGCGGGGAGAGTAGCCGCCGGGTATCTGCTCCGGCCAAGTCCGATGCCGTACGCCGGCTGCGCAGTCCCGATGACGCTCAGTCTGGCGCAGGAGATTGTTTCGCGAGTACCGAACTACTTGGTGCAGTCGATGCTGGCGCTGGAGTGCGCGATGATGACTTCGCCGGTAATCGTGCCGATGATGTTCAAGGTCAGGCGCAGGCCATTGGTGGTTTTCTTGCGCGACTGGATGCCGTCGCCTTCGATGACCTGTTCATTGAGAAGCAGGGTCGCGCCGACAATGCCCAGTTGCGACAGATCCACGCCGGTGTTCGGCGGCGGATTCAGCGGGATCGGCACCTGGATACCGATCAGCTTCAGGCGGACGTTGACCAGCGAGGCGGAGTCGTCGGGCCCGGTGCCGGGTGTGCCATCGCCGCCGGTGCCCAGCGTGCCGCTATCGAAGCCGTTGCCGAACATCACGTCGTTGAGCAGGCCGCCGGATGACGGGGTCGCCCTCGGGCAATAGCCGGCCACTACCGACTTCGAGCGGATCACGTCGGCCTTCAGGGACAAAAGGCTAGCGCCGAGCAGGCCGACGGCTTGCAGATCGAGTTCGGCAACCTGTCCTTCAGAGGCCGATGCACTGAAGGAAACGCCCGGCCGATATTCCGCTTCGGATGTCAGAAGGTCGGTGGTAACGCGTGCCACCGCGGCGTTGCCCACGTCGATTCCCGGCTTCTGCTCCCAGTGCTCCACCGGC
>JASLGB010000166.1 GCA_030150315.1 Dokdonella sp.
CGACCACTTCGAGCACGGTCACCACCAGCGCCAGCAGGCCACCGAGCACGAGCAGCCGACGGTCGCGCAGCGGCACACTCCAGCGCAGGCTGCGCTGCCACGGCAAGGCATCCGCGGCGAAACGCAGCGATGCCGGATCGGAGGCCAGCGGCACCGTACGCAAGGGTCGCGTCGAGGATTCCGGAGCGGGGAGATCGAAACGATGCGGGGCCACAAAGGTCGCGCTGCACGAAAAGCGGCGAGCATAGTGAGGCCGCGCTAAAGCGCTGTTAAATCACCGTCACGCCGACCGCATTGCGGCCATGCATGGGCTCATGATTTTTTTGCCCGTACGCGCGCAGCCAGCCAGTCTGCTGCGTACTCGGCAGTCGCGGCCGCCATGCGGCCAAGCAACGGGCCGAGATGACCGGCTCCGGGCAGGCGCACGAAATCGGCATCGATGCGGATCGCCAGCACGCGCGCCAGCGACGGCGGCACATCCGCGTCGCGCTCGCCCGACAACACCAGCGTCGGGCAGCGCGGCGGCTCGGCCTGCGCCATTGCCTCGGCTTCGTCGAGCACCGCGCCCGATTCGTTGCGCCAGCGCCGCGACGCATACAGGCAGGCCGCGTCGTCGGCATCGCTCATCGCGCGTCGCGTGCCGAGCAGGGACGCGCGCCGCCGCCAGGGAATCACGGCCGGCCGCGGTGCCGCTGGCTGGCTGCGCGGTACCAGCGGGTTGACCAGCAGCACCGCTTCCAGCTCCAGCTCGGATGCCACAGACAAGGCCAGGGAGCCGCCGAGGCTGGCGCCGGCCAGGGCAATCGGGCCGCTGATGCCGCGGCACCAGTCCAGCACTTGCGCGCGGTAGTCGGCGTGGCGCGTGGCGGCAAGGCCGGCCGCCACCGGCAGCAGATCCGGCGCCAGCACACTCCAGCCGCGCGTGGCCAGCACGCGCGCCCAGATCGCCCATTCCCAGCCGCCGCCACCGGCACCGTGCACGCAAACCAGCGTCGGTTTCGTCGAGTCTTTCTCGCGCATTGCAGCTTGACCGTCGACCAGGATCGGAGAAGTCTATTCCGGCGCAGCCCCGAGTGGGCCGCGCATCCGCCATGAACGCCTCCGCGGCAATCGGCGCCCGCCCGCGCTCCGCCGTGCGGACGACCATGACGGCCTCCGCAACGTCCGCAAGCCACGGACGACTTGCCCCCGCCGGATCTTCCGGCGGTCGGAACCGGCCGGTACTGCCGGCCTGTCGATCCGGACATCCGCAGGAAAGCGGGTTCCGGCCATCCAGAACGGGAGGCTGAAGTCATGCCCTACACCACCGAAGGCATTCGGAACATCGCGCTCGCAGGACAGGCAGGCGCCGGCAAAACCACGTTGTTCGAAGCCCTGCTGCATGCCGGCGGCACAATCCAGACGGCAGGCACGGTCGAGCGCGGGACGACCGTTTCCGACCACGATCCGATGGAAAAGGAACGCCAGCATTCGATCGGCAACGCCATTGCCTCGATCGACATCGGCAACGTTCATCTGAACCTGATCGACACCCCCGGATTTCCCGAATTCCGTGGCGCCACCCTGCCAGCGCTGGCGGCGGTGGAAACCTGCGCGATCGTGGTCGACGCTGCCGTCGGCGTGACGCATGCGATGCGCCGCGTGATGGAGCGCGCGAAGGAGCGCGACCTGTGCCGGCTCATCGTCGTCAACAAGATCGACCACGACGCCGCCGATCTGGAAGGACTGGTCGAATCGCTGCGCGACGAGTTCGGCACGCAATGCCTGCCGATCAACCTGCCGGGAAAGGGTCGCGCCAAGGTGGTCGACTGCTTCTTCCGCCAGGACGGCGAAACCGATTTCTCCTCCGCCGCGGCGGCGCATCAGCAGATCATCGACCAGGTGGTGGAGATCAACGAGACGGTGATGGACCGCTACCTCGACCTCGGCGAGTCGGGACTGTCCGGCCAGGAGCTGCACGACGCCTTCGAGCAGTGCCTGCGCGAAGGCCATCTGGTTCCGATCTGCTTCGTCTCCGCGCGCAACGGCACCGGCATCAGGGAATTGCTGGAGCTGGCGGTCGCGCTGCTGCCCAATCCGCTGGAAGGCAATCCGCCGCTGTTCGAGAAAGGCTTCGGCGCGGATGCGAGGCCGATCGAGGCGGTGCCCGATCCCGAGCGACATGTGATCTCCGATGTGTTCAAGATCGTCAACGACCCTTTCGTCGGCAAGCTGAGCGTGTTCCGTGTCTACCAGGGCACCGTGCGGCGCGACTCGCAATTGTTCATCGACGACGGCCGCAAGCCGTTCAAGGTCGGCCACCTGTTCAAGCTCAAGGGCAAGGACCATGTCGAGACCGGGCAGGCGATCCCCGGTGACATCGCTGCGGTCGCCAAGGTCGAGGACATCCATTTCGATGCCGTGCTGCACGATTCGCGCGACGAGGACCAGATCCACCTGAGGCCGCTGGATTTCCCGCTGCCGATGTTCGGCCTTGCCGTCACGCCGGCACACAAGGGACAGGAACAGAAACTCGCCAGCGCACTGGCGCGGCTCGGCGAGGAAGACCCGTGCTTCCGCGTCGAGCACAACCGCGAACTCAACGAGACCATCATCCGCGGCCTGTCCGACCTGCATCTCAAGCTGATGCTCGATCGCATGAAGGAGCGCTACGGCGTCGAGGTGACGACGCACCCGCCGCGCATCGCCTACCGCGAAACGATCGGCGCTCGCGCCGAGGGCCACCATCGCCACAAGAAACAGACCGGCGGCGCCGGGCAGTTTGGCGAGGTGTTCCTGCGCATCGAGCCGCTGCCGCGCGGCGGCGGCTTCGAATTCGCCGACGAAGTGAAGGGCGGCACGATTCCGAACCAGCTGATTCCGGCCGTCGAAAAAGGCGTACGCCAGGCGCTGGAGCAGGGTGCGATCGCAGGCTATCCGCTGCAGGACGTGCGCGTCGTCGTCTACGACGGCAAATACCACCCTGTCGACTCGAAGGAGGTCGCCTTCGTCGCTGCCGGCAGGAAGGCCTTCCTCGACGCGATTGCGAAGGCACGGCCGCAGGTGCTGGAGCCGATCGTGAACCTGGAGGTGACCGTGCCCGACGCGCACATGGGCGACGTCACCGGCGGGCTTTCATCCAAGCGCGCGCGCATCAACGGCACCGACAGCCTGCGCGGCGGCGAGATCGTCATCAAGGCGCAGGTGCCGCTGGCGGAAGTGTCCGACTACCAGACCGAGCTGAAGGCGATGACCGGCGGCCAGGGCCGCTACGCAATCGAGTTCAGCCACTACGAGCCGGTGCCGGCGCAGGTGCAAAAGCAGTTGACCGAGGCGTGGAAGCCGCGCGTCGACGAGGAATAGAAAACCCCTGCCCGCCACGGTGTCTTGCGCCGGCGGGCAGGGTCGACAACATGCGATGACACGCGGGAATCGTTGCGATGGCGCGCGTCACCGGTTGCAGCGAACCCTCCCTTCCGCGGATCCGCGCGGAAGGGACCTGCATCAGAAGCGGTAGCCGAGCGCGAAGCCGTACACCATCGGATCGATCACCACCGTGCCGACCTTGGCGCCGTCGACCTTGGCGTCGGTGCGGATGCGCGCCCAGCGCACGTCGCCGGTCAGGCTCCAGCGATCCGACAGCGCGAAGGCGACACCGGCGTGTGCGGACGGCCCCCACGAATTGCCGAGATCAAGGCGCGTGCCGGCGAGCGGGCCGGTCTCGTCGATCGAGAAGAAGCGCGTGTAGTTCAGGCCCAGTCCGACGAAGGGATCGATGTTGCCGTTCGGCATGAAATGCCACTGCAGCGTCAGCGTCGGCGGCAGATGCTTGACCGTCGCCGCCTTGGCGCCGTTGAGCTTGACGTCGTGCTGGAACGGCAATGCGCCGAGCACTTCGACGCCGAGATTCGGCGTAATGCGGTACTCCACCGAAATCGTCGGGCGCACCGAGCTGCCGACATCGGCGGCCAGCGCCCCCGCGGCCAGATGGCCGTTGTCGGATTTCGGCGTGACCGAATGCAGGCCGAACTTGACTTCCCAGTCACCGGCATTCGCGGCATGGGCGGCAGGAACCGCGGCGGCAAGGAACAGGATCAGCGGAAGATGGCGCTTCATGGTTTTCACTCTCGGGGCGTTATTGGTGTGTGGCCATTGTTTGACGAGCGGCGCGCATTCGCCGTTGACCACAATCAATTCGCCGAGCCATTGCGACCGGATGCCACAGTGCGGCAAATTGGGATATTCCACGCCTCCGGAGTACCACTCCGGCTACCATTCACGATCGCCGGAAACGGCTCAGCCGCCAATCCCAGGAGGTGCGCATGGCCATCGAGAACGGCGTAGCGGGCGTCAAGGAGCTGCGCGATTCGTGCGCGCACTGCTCGCTGAGCCTGTCCTGCCTGCCGTCGGCGATCGGAAACCACGATCTCGCCCTGCTCGATGACATGGCCAAGCGCCGGCGGCCGCTGGAACGCGGGGACTACCTGTTCCGCGAAGGCGACCGCCACAGCGCGCTGTTCGTGGTGCGCAGCGGAGCCATCAAGGTGTCGACGCTGTTCGCTGAGGGCGGAACCCAGGTGCTGGGCTTCCACCTGCCGGGCGAGATTCTCGGCCTCGACGGCGTGGCCGAAGATCGGCACAAGGCCACCGCGGAGGCGCTGGAGGACTCCAGCGTGTGCGAGATCCCGTTTGCGCGGCTGAGCCAGATCGCCGCGCAGGTGCCGGCCTTGCAGCGCGAGGTCTACCGCATCGTCAGCCGCGAATTCGTTCGCGAACAACGACATCCAGTCATGATGGGGCGCAAGCACGCGCTGACGCGGCTGGCGCTGTTCCTGCACAGCGTCGCCGAGCGCCGGCGCCTGCAGGAACTGGACCCGGCCCACTTCCAGCTCAGCATGTCGCGGCAGGATCTGGCCAACTACCTCGGGCTGGTCATCGAAACGGTCAGCCGTGCGTTTTCGCGCCTGCAGGCGCTGGGCGTGATCCGCGTGGATCGCCGGCTGGTGCAGGTCCTCGATGCCGCGGCCCTGGAGCAGATCGCCAATCGCGAGGATGGCGAAGCGCGCGCCTGAGTCCGCCGGCGCGCGCCCTGCGTACTGCGACACGTCATCGCACACGCACTTTCGTTTGACAAAAATCAAACGAGCGGCACACCGCGGGCGCAAGACTCGTCCCGCACCACTTTCCGATCAATTCCGGGGGGAATCCCGATGCACGACGTTGCCGTCGAAACGTACAACGACAAGGTTGTCCGCCAGTTCACGATCGCCACCATTGTGTGGGGCATCGTGGGCATGGCGGTCGGCCTGTTCATTGCGGCCCAGCTGGCCTGGCCCGCGCTCAACTTCGACATTCCATGGCTCAGCTATGGTCGCCTGCGGCCACTGCATACCAATGCGGTGATCTTTGCGTTCGGCGGCTGCGGGCTGTTCGCCACGGCTTACTACGTGGTGCAGCGCACCTGCCAGGCGCGACTGTTGTCCGACCGCGCCGCCGCCTTCGTGTTCTGGGGCTGGCAGCTCGTCATCGTCGCGGCGGCCGTGTCGCTGCCGCTCGGCATGTCGCAGGGCAAGGAATACGCCGAACTGATTTGGCCGATCGACGTGCTGATCGCGGCGGTCTGGGTCACCTATGCGTTCGTGTTCTTCGGCACCATCGTCAAGCGCCGGGTCAAGCACATCTACGTCGCGAACTGGTTCTTCGGCGGCTTCATCCTCACCGTCGCGGTGCTGCACATCGTCAACAGCCTGGCGTTGCCGGTGTCGCTGACCGAGTCGTATCCGGTCTATTCCGGCGCGGTCGACGCCATGGTGCAGTGGTGGTACGGCCACAACGCGGTCGGCTTTTTCCTGACCGCCGGCTTCCTCGGCATCATGTACTACTACGTGCCCAAGCAGGCCGGGCGCCCGATCTATTCCTACCGCCTGTCGGTGGTGCATTTCTGGGCGCTGATCTCGGTCTACATGTGGGCCGGCCCGCATCACCTGCACTACACGGCGCTGCCCGATTGGGCGCAGTCGCTGGGCATGGTGTTCTCGCTGATCCTGCTGGCACCAAGCTGGGGCGGCATGATCAACGGCATGATGACCCTGTCGGGTGCGTGGCACAAACTGCGCGACGACCCGATCCTGAAGTTCCTGATCGTCTCGCTGTCGTTCTACGGCATGGCGACCTTCGAAGGTCCCATGATGTCGATCAAGACGGTCAACTCGCTGTCGCACTACACCGACTGGACCATCGGCCACGTGCACGCCGGTGCACTCGGCTGGGTCGCCTTCATCAGCATCGGTTCGCTGTACTGCATGATTCCGCGCCTGCTCGGGCTGGAGCGCATGTACTCGACCAAGCTCATCGACCTGCATTTCTGGA
>JASLGB010000177.1 GCA_030150315.1 Dokdonella sp.
TCGGGAGGGTGGTTCCGGTGGCCGCTGCGGCTCGATCCGGCAGTCGAAACGGCCAGCCCGATCGAGCGCGGGACACGCGATGGGTTCGACCTCGCTGGCGGCAAGGCCGGCCGGCCGTTCGTTGCGCCAGCCGCCGCGGTGGCGCCGTTGCCGCGACGGGAAACCGGCCAGCACGGCGCGTTCCGCCGCGACGATGCCGATCGCGGCGGACGGCGCCCGGAGGCGGGCTTTGTGCGTGCTGACCATCCGCTCGCTGTGACTGCAGCGGTGGCGGAGATCGCGGGACTTTTCAACTGTTCCCTTGCCGCGCGCGACACGGATGCAGCGCGGCTCGACGCGGGCCAGCCCGCGGTTTGTCGCGATAGGCGCTTCGTTGTTCGAAGTCGCGATGGGGAGCCCGTTGTGCACGATCCGTCTCGGCGCAGCCGCATCAGCGGATGCCGCGCTGCTCCTTGATGCGTTCGTAGGCGGCATTGATCTCTCGCGCGCGCTCCTCGGCACGGCGCTTCATTTCGTCCGGCACGCTGCCGAGCTTGTCGGGATGGTGCTGGCTCATCAGGCGCCGGTAGGCCTGTTTGATTTCGCGCTCATTTGCACTGCGATCAACGCCCAGCACGGCGTAGGGATCGATGTCGGACGGGCGTTGCGGCGGTGCACGGTATCCCTGCGACGAACCCTGCGACGAGCCCGGCCCCGCACCGCCCCCGCGCGCACCGCTGCGCGCAAATCCGTAGCCCTTCATCGCCGACAGCGCCGCCAGCTCGTGGTCGCTGATGCCGAGCGCCGCGCACAGCCGATGCACCAGCCCCAGCTTGGCGCCCACCATCGGACCTTCCGCGTGCACCAGATCCAGCAGCAGGTCGAGCACGGTGAAGGCCAGATCGCGCCGGCCGCGGCACCATGCGCGCAATTCCTCGATGCAGCCGCCGACTTCGAAGTCGGCCTGCTTGCCGGCCGTGAAGCGGTCGATCGCCGTGCGGCGCTGGGCCTCGTCCAGGCGCAGGCGCGCCATCAGGGCTTCGGTCGCGGCGATTTCCGACTCGGACACGCGCCCGTCCGATTTGGACACGGCGCCGGCAAAGGCGAACAGCGGGCCGATGAACTCGCCCCCGATCGCCGGACGGCGCCGGGCGGCCATGGCGTTGTCGAAAAAGTGGCCGATCGCGATGCCGACGATCGCGCCGACCCAGCTCTTGTACAGGACATAGCCGATGAAGGCGCCGGCGATCTTGCCGATCATCGGGATACCCCGACGCAGGCGGGCGCGGCAGCTGGGCTGATTGCGGAATTCGACACGGAGCGATCCGGGTTCGGCGGCAAAGGGCCGCGATTCTAGCAAGAGGCAGCTGAAGCGCCGTGCCCGCGGGCTGGCTTCGGTCAGCGCAAGCGCCGGCCGCCGTGCAGGCACCGTTCGCGGAGGCCGCTCGCGCCCACGGCTCGCCAATCCTCGGGATCGCCGCGCCGGCGGCGCTACAATCGCCGCCCGCCCTCCGACCGGAACCGTCCGTGCCGACCGTCCTTTCGCAATCGAACCTGCCCGGCCTGCCCCTGATCCATCGCGGCAAGGTGCGCGATGTGTACGCACTCGGCGACACCGAGTTGCTGATCGTGGCGACCGATCGGCTGTCGGCCTTCGACGTGGTGCTGCCCGACCCGATTCCCGGCAAGGGCGAAATGCTGACGCAGATCTCCAATTTCTGGTTCGAGCGCACCGCCGCGCTGATGCCGAACCACCTGACCGGCAAGCCGGTCGCCGCCGCGCTGCCGCCGGGCGTCGATGTTGCGCTGTACGAAAAGCGCAGTGTGGTGACCAAGCGCCTGAAGCCGGTGCCGGTCGAGGCGATCGCACGCGGCTACCTGATCGGCTCGGGCTGGAAGGACTACCAGGCCAGTGGCGAGGTCTGCGGCATCCGGCTGCCGGCCGGTTTGCGGCAGGCCGAAAAGCTGCCGGAGCCGATCTTCACGCCGTCGACCAAGGCCGCCGTCGGCGACCATGACGAGAACATCGGTTTCGATCAGGTTGTCGCGACGATCGGCGCCGACCTCGCCGAACAGGTGCGCGCGGCGACGCTGGCGATCTATCGCCAGGCGGCCGATTACGCCGCCGGGCGCGGCATCCTGCTCGCCGATACCAAGCTGGAATTCGGCACCGACGCGGACGGTCGTTTGTACGTCATGGACGAAATGCTGACGCCCGATTCGTCGCGTTTCTGGCCGGCGGACGAGTACGCCATTGGCACCAGCCCGCCCAGCTACGACAAGCAGTTCGTGCGTGACCATCTGGAAACGCTGGACTGGAACAAGCAGGCGCCCGGCCCGAGCCTTCCGCGCGAAGTCATCGACGGCACCGCAGCGAAATACGCCGAGGCCTTGCGCAAGCTTGCAGGAATCGTGATCGACTGAGCGTGCGGGTTCGCGCCCGGGTGCTCAAGAGCACCTATTCGATCGCGGCAAAAGCCTTGTCATAGGCGACCGTTCCGCACGGCCCTGGCTCGCCGAACGGGATCGCCTGGAAATACTCGGGCGGTACGTCCGGCAAGCGCAGAGCAGGGTCCGACCTGAAGCCGAATCGAGCGTAGTAGGCGGGATCGCCGAGCACCACGCACCCGCGCGCGCCGAGCCCCTTCAATTCCGCCAGCGCCTGCCTCACCAGAGTCGTGCCGATGCCCTGCCGCTGCCGGCCCGGCGCGACCGACAAGGGCGCGAGGCCGTACCAGCCGGCCGCGCCGTCGGAAACGACGACTGGCGACATGGCGACGTGCCCGACGATCGCTCCGCCCTTCTCCGCGACCAGCGAGAGCGACAGGCGTCCCGCCCGGCGCAGCGCGGCGACGATGAAATGTTCGGTATGGCTGCTGTGCGCAGCCTCGCGAAACGCCGCGACGGTCACGGCGTCGATCGCGGCGGCATCGGATGGAATTTCTATCCGGACATGGACGCTACTCATGGCGATGGAATACCACCACGACGGCGGCGGAGTCGAGCTTCCCGGCCGATCCGATCGGGTCAGGGAGTTCTCGCAGCGTCCTGCTGCAGCGTGCCTTTTCCCGCGGGCCGATGCTCCTTACAGTCGGGAGATTCCCTCGGAGGCAGGCCCATGCGCAGCATCAATGACTGGTTCGACAGCTACAGCGCCGACCACCGGAACCCGACCAACATCCTGATCCACTGGATC
>JASLGB010000225.1 GCA_030150315.1 Dokdonella sp.
ATCGCGGTGGTGCCGGACGTGATCAAGGCCGGCTTCGTTGTCGGCGGCCGTCACGGCTCGAGGCTGATCTCGGTGAAGACGCGCGACGGCACCTGGTCGAACCCGAGCTACGTCAGCATGACCGGTGGCAGCATCGGGTTCCAGGCCGGCGTGTCCTCGACCGACGTGATCCTCGTGTTCCGCACGCAGCGCGGCGTCGATTCGATCGTGCACGGCAAGTTCACGCTCGGTGCGGATGCGTCCGCGGCGGCCGGCCCGGTTGGACGCACCGCGCAGGCAGCCACCGATGCCCAGCTCAAGGCGGAAATCTATTCGTACTCGCGCGCGCGCGGCCTGTTCGCCGGTGCCGCACTCGACGGCACCGCCATCCGCATCGACAACGACGCCAATCAGGCGGTTTACGGCAAGGGTGTGACCGCACGCCGCATCTTCGATGGCGGCGTCAATCAGGTTCCGGACCGCGTCGTGGACTTCCGCGATCGGCTGGAGGAGTACACTAGCCGTTGAAGCGAGGTCTGGGACTTTCGGTTACCGGACGGTTCAATACGGGCGGTTTCGCGGCACCGCCCTCGTTCAGAGGAATCGACATGGGTAGTTTCAGCATCTGGCATTGGTTGGTCGTCCTGGTCATCGTCGCGCTGGTGTTCGGCACCAAGCGCCTGCGCAACATCGGCGAAGACGTCGGCGAAGCGATCAAGGGCTTCAAGAAGGGCATGCAGGACGGTGACTCGCAGGCACGCCTGAAAGCCGATCCGCAGGCCGATCAGCAGGCGACGCCGAGCGAAGAAAAGTCCGAGAAGACGCCGTAATCCTTCGCGCCGGCCGCCAAGGCCGGCGGCGACAGGCTTGGGTTCGCACGCATGTTCGATATCGGTTTCAGCGAAATCGCCCTGATCGCGGTCGTCGCGCTGGTGGTGCTCGGCCCCGAGCGCCTGCCGCGCGTGGCGCGCACCGCGGGTGCATTGCTGCGCCGTGCGCGCAACAACTGGCAGCAGGTGCGCGGCGAGATCGAACGCGAACTGGCCGCCGAAGACCTCCGGCGCGAAGTGCAGGAAGCTCGCGCCGCCATCGATGTGCGGGCGGATGTGCAGTCCGTCGCCAGCGAACTGGAAAACTCCGTGCGCAATCCCTCCCCGACTGCTTCTTCCGCCCCCGATGAGCGAACCTGAGCGCCCCGGCGACGAAGACCAGTCGCTGATCTCGCATCTGGTCGAACTGCGCGAGCGTCTGCTGAAAGCCATCGGCGCGGTGCTGGTCGTGTTGCTGGCGCTGCTCCCATTCGCCAATCGTCTCTACGGCTGGCTGGCCTTGCCCCTGGTGCAGCATCTGCCGCAAGGCGGCACGATGATCGCGACCGAGGTCGCATCGCCATTTCTGACGCCGCTGAAACTCGCGTTTTTTGTCGCCCTGCTGATCGCCATTCCCGTCGTTTTGTATCAACTCTGGGCGTTTGTCGCTCCCGGGCTGTATCGCCACGAAAAACGGCTGGCGGTGCCGATCCTGGTGTCGTCGGTGCTGCTGTTCTACCTCGGCTGCGCGTTCGCGTACTTCTTCGTCTTGCCGATGGTGTTCAAGTTCATGACCGCGATCGCGCCGGCCGGCGTTTCGGTCATGCCCGACATCTCGCATTACCTCAGCTTCGTGCTTGGCCTGTTCCTCGCGTTCGGCTTGTGCTTCGAGGTGCCGGTGGTGCTGGTGATTCTGGTTGCGCTGGGTGTGGTCACGCCGGCGAAGCTGGCGGAAGGCCGCCGCTACGCGATTGTTGGATCCTTCATCGTCGCGGCCGTACTGACGCCGCCGGATGTGCTGTCCCAGGTGATGCTGGCAGTGCCCATGTGCCTGCTCTACGAAGTCGGCATTTTCGGTGCGCGCACGCTGGTGCGGCGCGATGCGGACACGCAATCGGCTTCCAGCTGAGTTTTCTCCCCGAGGTGGATGTGAAACCGCGCCAGCGCGGCGTCACGGCGTGCGCGTTCTTCGCGTGGGGCAGACAGGCGCGCGATGGCATCACGAAACCTCGACGCTTGTTACAAAACGTCACAGTGCGACGGGCTTGTCCGGGCGGCGCTGCGAAGTGCGCGCAGTACACTTCTGCAAGAGGCAAAGAATGCCTTTGCGGTACTTTTCGGAGCGGCGCAGCATGAAAAAAATCCCTGTGGACAGCACCACCACCCGCGATGCGAGCCTGCGTGTTTCAAGGAGCATGCGCGACAGCCTGAAGGCCGCCGCGGCGGTAATGGGTCGCCCGCTGTACGACGTGACCAACGAAGCGATCAACGAATACCTTTCCGGGCTCAAGCTCGGTGATCCGCTGGCCGCCATCCGTCGCGGCAACCGCGCACGCAAGACGGGCTGAATCGTCGCGCCGTCAGACGTTGGCGGCGATCGCGCGGAAGCGCCTGAGCAGGGCGCGAGCGCCCGGCGCGGGGCGGCTGCCGCGATCGTCGCAGCATTCGGCCGAGCAGTTGCCGACCCGCGCCGGTCGTCGTGCGTCGATGTAGCCGCGCATGATTTCGACGCTGAATTCCGGGTGGAACTGCAATCCCCACGCTCTAGGCGCGTAGCGCACCGCGTGGTGCGGATCGTGCGCGGAACGCGCCAGGGCCACGGCGCCGCGCGGCAGCTCCATCACGCTTTGCTGGTGCGAGGAGTGTGCCGGGAATCGGGGCGGAGCGTTGGCCAGCAAGGCGTCGTCGGCCGCCTCGGCCAGCGTTTCGATCGTGACGGTGCCGATTTCACGGCCAGCCGGATGGTAATCGACCACTCCGCCGAGGGCGTGCGCGAGCAGCTGGTGGCCGTAGCAGACACCGAGCACCGCGCTGCCGGCGTCGATCGTGTCGGTCAGCCAGCGTGCGGTGCGCTCGCTCCATTCAAGGCGTTCGCTGACCATCGCCGGCGAACCGGTGACGATGACGCCTGCGTGCGCGCCCGGCGCCGGCAGCGCGTCGTGTTCGGCGACCACGATGTCGACTTCATCGCGCCGCAGGCCGAGGCCGCGGCGGAACCAGTCGGGAAAATCCCCGTGACGGGCGCGTACCGCCGGCAGTGTG
>JASLGB010000230.1 GCA_030150315.1 Dokdonella sp.
CCAAGCGCAGCCGCTCCATTGCACGCCCGCGCCAGATGGCGATGGCAATGGCGAAGGAGCTGACCGAGCACAGCCTGCCGGAAATCGGCGACGCCTTCGGTGGCCGCGACCACACGACCGTTCTGCATGCCTGCCGGACGATACGCGATTTGCGCGAAAAAGACGGTCGACTGCGCCAGGATTGGGAAAAGCTGTTGCGAAACCTGACCGGCTGAAGAAACCGTGGGCAGGACAGGGCCTATGCTGTGGACAACTTGTGTGGCGAATCGCTAACTGAAATTATCCACAGAAGTTCCACAGTTGGCCGGGAGGTTTTTCCCGTCCGAAAGAATCTCGCAAGACACTGATAAATAAAGATAAATTCGGTGTTTTCGGGTTTTGCACAACACCTACCACAACCAAATTCTCCACAAAACAAGATAGATCAGAGACAGGGACCGGAAGACCATGCGATTCAGCATCCAGCGAGAAGCATTTCTGAAACGACTGCAGCATGTCGTCGGCGTGGTGGAACGCCGGCAGACACTTCCGGTCCTGGCCAACCTTCTTGTGGTGGTCGACGGCAATGGCGTTTCCCTGACCGGCACCGATCTGGAAGTGGAAATGATTGCGCGCACGGATGCGGAGGATCTGGAAGCCGGTGAAGTCACGGTTCCGGCACGCAAGCTGTTCGACATCTGCCGTGCACTGCCCGACGGCAGCCGCATCAAGTTCGACCGCAACGGCGAACGGGTGACGATCAGCGCCGGGCGCAGCCGCTTCACGCTGGCGACCTTGCCGGCAACCGAGTTCCCGCTGATCGACAACATCGACGTGGTCGAGCGCGTGAGCCTGCCGGAAGGCACGCTGAAAGACCTGATGGAACGAACCGGCTTCGCGATGGCGCACCAGGACGTGCGCTACTACCTCAACGGCATGCTGCTGGACCTGCGCGCCGATTCGCTGCGTTGCGTGGCGACCGACGGTCACCGCCTGGCGCTGGCCGAAACGCATCTGGACGCGCCGGTCGGATCGCCGCGCCAGCTGATCGTTCCTCGCAAGGGTATCGGCGAGCTGCAAGGCCTGTTCGAGAGTGGCGATGGTCTGGTCGAACTCGAGTTCGCGCGCAACCATGTGCGCGTGCGTCGTGGCGACGTTACCTTCACCTCGAAGCTGATCGATGGCCGTTTCCCGGATTACGAAGCGGTGATCCCGATCGGTGCCGACAAGGAAGTGCGCGTGGTGCGCGACGACCTGCGCTCCGCCCTGCAGCGCGCGGCGATTCTTTCCAACGAGAAATACCGAGGCGTGAAGCTGGAAGTCAGCCCGGACCGGCTGCGCATCGTGGCGCATAACCCCGAACAGGAAGAAGCCGTCGAGGAAGTCGAGGCGCGCACCGGCGTGGCCGAGCTCAGCGTCGGCTTCAACGTCAACTATCTGCTGGATGCGCTGGGCGCCATCGGCAGCGAAGACGTGCTGTTGTGCCTGCGCGACGGGCAATCGAGCTGCCTGATGCGCAAGCCCGATTCCGAAGAAACGCGCCACGTCATCATGCCGCTGCGGCTCTGACGGCGGCTTTGCGACGGGTCGCGCAAGGCGACCCGTCTTTCCGGCGCTGAGCGGATCTTCCCGTGCATCTTCGCCATCTCGGCATCCGCGACCTGCGCCTGATCGAATCGCTCGATCTGGACCTCGTCCCCGGCTGGAACCTGTTCATCGGCCCCAACGGTGCCGGCAAGACCAGCCTGCTCGAAGCCGCATTTCTCCTGTCCCACGGACGCTCGTTCCGCAGTGCCTCGCGGGATGCGCTAAGCCGGCGCGGAAGCGGCGGCTGGTCGGTTTTCGGCGAATTCGAGACCGCCTCGGGAAATCTGACGCGTGCCGGAATCGCGCGCGCAGCAGGGCGACTGGAAGCACGACTGGACCGCGAGGCTGTTCCGGTTGGTGATCTGATGCGGCGAACCGCGGTCTTGTGTTTCGAGCCAGGCTCGCACGAGTTGATTGCGGGCGCGGCGGAGGAAAGACGCCGGTTTCTGGATTGGGGAGTGTTCCACGTGGAACATTCCTTTCTCGAACATTGGCGGCGTTATCAACGCGCGCTGCGTCAGCGCAATGCGCTGTTGCGATCGGCCCATGTTCCGCCGGAGGCGCTGCACGCCTGGGACCTGGAGCTGGCGAGCGCGGCCGAGCCGTTGACGGTCACGCGTCGCGCCTACTTCCGCGCGTTGCACGACCATCTGCTGCAAGCTTGCGTGCACCTGGTGCCGGAACTCGGCACGCCGCGTGTCCAGTACGCCGCCGGCTACGACGACGACGTCGGGCTGGAAGCGATACTCGCGGTCAACCACGATCGGGACAGGGCACGCGGTCATACGACGGCCGGGCCGCATCGGGCCGACTGGACGATTGCCTTCGAGCACGCTCCACGTCGCGAGTATCTGTCTCGCGGCCAGCAAAAGCTCTGTGCGTTCGCCTGCACGATTGCGCAGGCTCGGCTTTTTGCCGCGGCGTCTGGCGACTGGCCGGTGATTGGCATCGACGATCTGGCCGCCGAGGTCGATCAATCGCATCAGGATCGCATGCTGGCCCTGCTGCAGGGTTGTGATGCGCAGGTGCTGATCACTGGTACGGAACGTTCCCCGGCGCTGGCGCTCTCCGAGCACGCCACGGCGATGTTCCACGTGGAACATGGTCGCGTGACCAGACTGCTATAATTGATTGATTCCCGGACTTTCCCGAGCAGTTCGCGCGCTGCCGCGCGCCGGAGCCTCATGACCGATCAATACGATTCCAGCAAGATCAAGGTACTCAAGGGCCTCGAAGCCGTTCGCAAACGGCCCGGCATGTACATCGGCGATACCGATGACGGTACCGGTCTGCATCACATGGTGTTCGAGGTCGTCGACAACGCGATCGACGAAGCCTTGGCCGGATACTGCGATCACGTCATCGTGACCCTGCACTCCGACGGTTCCGCCAGCGTGTCCGACAACGGCCGCGGCATTCCCGTCGGCATCCAGGAGGAGGAAGGCCGCTCGGCGGCCGAGGTCGTCATGACCGTCCTCCACGCCGGCGGCAAGTTCGACGACAACAGCTACAAGGTTTCCGGCGGCCTGCACGGCGTCGGCGTGTCGGTGGTCAACGCCTTGTCCGACCACCTCTGGCTCACGATCTGTCGCGAAGACAAGGAGCACCAGCAGGAATACGCCCATGGCGAGCCGCTGTATCCGTTGAAAGTCGTCGGGCCGACGAGCAAGCGCGGCACGACCGTGCGCTTCCATCCGAGCCCGCTGACGTTCTCGAACATCGAGTTCCACTACGACATCCTGGCCAAGCGCCTGCGCGAGCTGTCGTTCCTCAACTCGGGCGTCAAGATCGAACTGATTGACGAGCGCGTCGATCGGCGCGACGTTTTCGAGTACGAGGGCGGCATCCGCTCCTTCGTCGAGCATCTGGCCCAGCTGAAGACGCCTCTGCACCCAAAAGTCATCAGTATTTCGGCCCAGCACGAAGGCACCACCGTCGAGGTGGCAATGCAGTGGACCGATTCCTACCAGGAGTCGGTGTTCTGCTTCACCAACAACATTCCGCAGCGCGACGGGGGCACGCATCTGGCCGGCTTTCGCGGCGCATTGACGCGCACCATTTCCAGCTACGTCGAATCGGCGGGGCTGCAGAAGACCGCCAAGGTGGCGCTGTCGGGCGATGACATGCGCGAAGGCCTGATCGCGGTGCTCTCGGTCAAGGTGCCCGATCCCAAGTTCTCGTCGCAGACCAAGGACAAGCTGGTTTCCAGCGAGGTCAAGGGCATCGTCGAGTCCATCGTCAACCAGAAGTTCGCCGAATTTCTGCAGGAGCATCCTTCAGAGGCCAAGGCGATCGCGGCCAAGGTCGTCGACGCCGCGCGTGCCCGCGAGGCCGCGCGCAAGGCGCGCGAGATGACGCGCCGCAAGGGTGCGCTCGATATCGCGGGACTGCCCGGCAAGCTCGCCGACTGCTCGGAAAAGGATCCGGCGCTGTCGGAATTGTTCATCGTCGAGGGTGACTCGGCCGGCGGCTCCGCCAAGCAGGGCAGGAACCGCCGCACGCAGGCGATTCTTCCGCTCAAGGGCAAGATCCTGAACGTCGAACGCGCGCGCTTCGACCGCATGCTGTCCAGTGCCGAAGTCGGCACCTTGATCACTGCGCTCGGCACCGGCATCGGCAAGGACGAGTTCAACGTCGACAAGTTGCGTTACCACCGCATCATCATCATGACCGACGCCGACGTCGACGGCTCGCACATCCGCACGCTGCTGCTGACGTTCTTCTACCGCCAGATGCCCGAGCTGATCGAGCGCGGGCACATCTACATCGGCCTGCCGCCGCTCTACAAGCTCAAGCAGGGCAAGCAGGAGATGTACCTGAAGGACGATGCAGCGCTGAATTCCTACCTGATTTCCAGCGCGGTCGATGGCGCGGAGCTGGTCTACGCGCCCGACGTGCCGGCCGTCAGCGGCAGCGGACTGGAGTCGTTGATGACCCTGTACCGCAATGCCCTGGACCAGATCGATCGGCTGGCGTTCCGGTTCGATCCGGTCGTGCTCAACGCCTTCCTGAACCTGCCGATTTCGGCGGAAACCTGGCAGGACGCCAGCGCGCTGTCGGCGTGGATTTCGCGCCTGCAGGCGTCATTGGCCACCAGCGGCCTTGGACGCCCGCGTTACTCGCTGTCGATCCAGCCGGCTACGCCGGAGCAGACCTCGGCCCTGGTGATCGAGCGCGAGCAGCATGGCCTGCGCCACCAGCAGATCCTGCCGTCGACGTTCCTGTCGGCGCCGGAGTTCAAACCGCTGATGGACGCCGCCGAACGAATCGCCGGCCTGGTCCAGCCCGGTGCGCAGGTGCGCCGTGGCGCCAGGACGCAGACGGTTTCCAGCTTCGCCCAGGTCTATGCCTGGCTCATGGACGAAGCCAAGCGCGGCCGCACGATCCAGCGCTTCAAGGGCCTCGGCGAAATGAATCCCGACCAGTTGTGGGAGACAACGGTCAATCCGGATACCCGCCGTTTGCTGCAGGTCAGCATCGAGGATGCGGTCGCTGCCGACCGGATTTTCTCGACCTTGATGGGTGACGTCGTGGAACCGCGTCGGGAGTTC
>JASLGB010000252.1 GCA_030150315.1 Dokdonella sp.
GGCGTGCCCGCGCTCCGATGCAAGCCATCGACGCAACCGTCGCCGCCCACCTTCCCCGCCCTCCTTCATTCCTGCACGCCACGCATGAGCCGGCTTGTCATCGTCGTTGAAAAGGCCTCCGACTGGGGCTCGTACTATCCATCCGACAACGTCGTCACGGCCCAGGAATACCTGAAGCAGGCTCTCGGCGCGCACGAGGAGCGCACCCAGGTCATCAACCTGTGCCGAAACTACAAGTACCTCGGCACTGGCTATTACGTTTCGCTGCTGGCCGAAGCACGCGGGCACAAGGTGATTCCGTCGGTTCGCACGATCAACGACCTGCGCCGGCGCTCGCTGTACGGCCTCGACATCGAGGACCTCAACGCGCGGCTGGGCAATTTCCTGCCGGCCGGCGGCCGCGACACCACCGACCTCGGCGTCCTCGTCTACTTCGGCGAAACCTCGTATCCGGCGCTGGAGGATCTCGGGCGCCAGGTGTTCGAGACCTTTCCCTGCCCGATCCTGCGCATCGAGTTCGAGCGCAACCGGGTTTGGCAGATCGCCGCGATAAAGCCGGCCGGCTTGCACACGCTGTCCGACGACCAGGAAGACGCGTTCGCGCAGACGCTGGACCGCTTCTCGCGCAAGCTGTGGCGCAAGCCGCGCGCGCGGCGCAAGTTCCGCTACGACCTGGCCATGCTGGCCGATCCGAACGAGGCGATGCCGCCGTCGAACAAGCGCGCGTTGAAGCTCTTCATCGACGCCGGCGCGGAACTGGGCATCGAGGTCGACCCGGTCACCCGCAACGACTACGCGCGCCTGGCCGAGTACGACGGCTTGTTCATCCGCGAAACCACGGCGCTGGACAACCACACCTATCGCTTCGCCAACCGCGCCGAGAAGGAGGACATGGTCGTCATCGACGATCCCGGTTCGATCCTCAAATGCACCAACAAGATCTACCTGCACGACCTGCTGCGGCTGCGCAAGCTGCCGACGCCGCGCACCGAGATCCTCTACCGCGACGAACCGAAGAAGCTGGCCGAGCTGCCGGACACGCTCGGCTTCCCGATCGTGCTGAAGATTCCCGACGGCTCGTTCTCGCGCGGCATCGTCAAGGCGGAAACTCCCGAGCAGTTGAAGAAGGCCGCCGACGACCTGTTCCAGCACACCGCGCTGGTGCTCGCGCAGGAGTACATGT
Organism: Dokdonella sp.; assembly: GCA_030150315.1. GTDB lineage: Bacteria > Pseudomonadota > Gammaproteobacteria > Xanthomonadales > Rhodanobacteraceae > Dokdonella_A. Next base: position 1,184 of record JASLGB010000252.1, read on the forward strand.
TCACCGACTTCGACTGGCGCATCGGCGTGCTCAACCGCGAGCCGCTGTACGCGTGCAAGTACTTCATGTCGCGCGGCCACTGGCAGATCTACAACCACGGCGCCAAGGGCGCGGCCAAATCCGGCGGCTTCCAGACCCTGCCCGTGCGCGAGGCCCCGGCGGAGATCGTCAAGCTCGCGCTTAAGGCGACCGCGCAGATCGGCGACGGCCTCTACGGCGTGGACCTGAAGCAAGCCGGCGATCGGATCGCGGTGATCGAGGTCAACGACAACCCGTCGATCGACGCCGGCGTCGAGGATGCCTACCTCGGCGAAGACCTGTACCGGCGCGTGATGGACGAATTCCTGCGCCGACTGGAGCGCAAGCGGCTCGGCCTGCGCGGCTGACACGCGCGGCGAGGCCGAGGGCGATCGTCGCCGCACGCCGTGGCAAACCCGACGGCGATGCAACTTCCGCTTGCGCCGAGCCCCAGGCCGCCGAGCCAATCACCGACAAGGGGTTCGCTCAGCCCAGGCTTGGAGCGCGCCGATTGCCAGCGAGCGGAATGCCGTCGCCCCGGCTCAGCCCGGGACAGCGCAGTGGGTCGGCGCCGCCGGAGCACGACGAGACCGGTGCGGTGGCACGGCCGCTCGACGTTCGGCAGTAACCGTCACACACGCCAGACGACGCGATCGCCCTGCCCATCGGTGACGCGCCCGACAAGCGTCGCCATTCCGGTTCGCTACCATTGCCTCCTTCGCCGCGGGAAGCGGCTATCGGAGCGCGCACATGCATCATGCCGACACGCTGCCCTCAGCAGCGGTGTTTCTCCTTGCGGCGGTCATCTCGACCCTCCTGTTCATCGCCATTCCCGCATGGCAACTGATCGGCCCCGGCCCTTTCGACTGGCATCTGCGCCAGCCGATGGTTGTCGAGGGCGGTCTCGAAGCGCTGGCTCTGATGGCCTTGGCCGGTGCCGGCCTCGCGCTCGACCGGCGCTGGTCGCTGGCTTGTCTGGTCGCGCTGCCACTGGCGCTGTATCTGCGCCGACATGCGGTGGATGTTCCGCTGTTGATCAATCTCGCGTACCTCGAAATCGTCATCGGACTTGGCGCGCTGGTGCGGCGACTCTGCGGTCTGGCGCCGCCGCGTGTGGCGCATGACTACCTCCTCGCGTTCGTGTGCGGCTTTCTGCTCTGGAGTGTCGTCGCCTGGACGGCCTCGGCGCTGGATTTCGGCTCGATCCGCACCTTGCGCACGCTGACCCTGCTGCTGGCGGTTCCGGCGCTGTTCGGGCGGCACGTTCCGCTCGTCGCCTTCCTGTGGCGCGCGCGCCGCGAAATTTCCGCACGCGGCCGGATCTGGGCGGGAATTCTGGTTGCCTGGATCGCCGTGCTCTACGCGCGCAGCAATGTCGTGTTCGGCCACGACGCACTGTGGTACGGCCTGCGCCCGGAACAGGTACTGGTGCCAGGGCGGACGGTGTTCGAGCCGTTGGGACTGGTCTCGCCGGTGCACTATTTTCCGAAACTGTACGAGGTATTCCTGCTGCCGGTCAGTGCGCTGAACGACAGCAGCGTGATCGTCGGCATGACGCTGGCCCTGCTGGTCCTGCTGCTGATCGCCTGCGCCCGTCTCGGACAGCGGCTCGGCCTGCCCGAACGTGCGCGCTGGCCGATGCTGGCCCTGGTTGCGACCTTGCCGGCGCTGGCCAACTCGGCGCTGTATCCGAAACCGGATGTGCTGGCGCTGCTGTTCGTGTTGCTGTGCGCGGATGCGGCGCTCGATTTCGTGCGCACGCGCTCGTGGGCGGCGGGGGCGTGGATCGTCACCTGCGGCCTGCTTGCGTGCATGGCCAAACTCACGGCGATCCCCTACGTCGGCACGCTGGTCATTGCCACCGCGATCGCCGCGTGGCGCGCACGCTGCGCCGCCCCGCCCGAACCGCTCGCCGAGGACCGTGCGCGCACGCATCTGGCACTGGCGATGACTCTGCTCGCTGCGATCGTCGCCGCATTCACGACGGCGCGCACCTGGGCGCTGACCGGCCTTCCGACGATCGGGCCGGATCCCCTGTTCCGTCTCTGGACTGCGTCCGGCCTGTCACTCAAGGCGCCGGCGGGAACGCTGGAATGGACGAATCCGCAGGTCTGGTCCGACCTGCCTTCGCTGATCGCGGACTGGCTGTTCCGGCCGCAGCGCCTGCCGCATGTGGTGACTTCCTGGGTCGGCAACGCGTGGCTCTGGTGCGCACTGCTGGCCCTGCTGGCGACGCGCCTTGCGCCACGGCCACGGACTCCGGGGCGGCCGTGGCCGCTGCTCGCCTTGATGGCAACCGGGCTCGCGCTGGCCCTGGGCGTGCGTTACCACGTGCGCGGCAGCGATGGGAACTACTTCCTGTTCGCGCTGGTGCCCGCCATCGCGGTCGCGGCTTCGGCCCTGTTCTCACGCCTCGCCTCGGCACCGCGCGCCTTCGCCGCCGCGCTCGCCTGTCTGCCGGCGTTCGTGCTTTTCCAGGCCGGATACAGCTTCGTCAGTGCCGCGTGGTCGCCTGGAACGCGCACGCTCGACGCCGATTTCTCACGCAGCTGGCACGACACGCGCGCGCTGCGCCGGGAAGTGCTGAAGTCCGAGGGCATGGCGGAGATCGGCCACTACCTGGCAGCGCGGGCCAGCGAAGCGCCGCGCGTGATCGGCTGGACCGAGGAGCCAGCCGGGTTCTGGCTGCCGGCACGCTTCGAGCACATCGCCACGATCAGCTATTCGCGACCCGAATACGTTGCCGACGCGGACGCCTTGCTCGACTTCATGTCGCGGCAAGGCATTCACTACCTGATCGTGCCGAACACGCTGCCGGAATCGATGCCGCCGTCGCTGGCGCAACCCCTGCGCGATGCGATGGCGCGGCTGGCGGCAGACCCCGGCGTTCAGCGCATCGACGATGACCGCTATCGCCTGTTCGACCGGTCAGCGCGGGATCGGCGCGACGCGCCCGAGCGATAGGCCTGCTGGCGCAGGGCTGGCCGCTGCCGAGGTGTAGCGACGCGGGCAAAAATGCGCTGCCGCGACAACCACGCCAGACCAATGGCCGGCGCGCAAACCAGCCAGTACGGCACCGTCGCGCCCAGCAGCGCGTCGCCGCGCGCGGCCGGCACACACAGCAGCACGACAAGACCCAGCGCCAGCCAGACCCGAAGCGCGGTGCGGAACGCAGGAGGTTCCGGAGCGGGCGGCGGCGCCACCCGGACAGGACGGCGAATCGTGGTTTCCGGCAGCGAAATCGGTGACAGCAGCATGGTGGACTCCCGAATCTGGAAGGAGCCGGTGGCGCCAGGCGCTCCGGCGACGACATTCGCGCACGCGGCGCATTCGGACAGCATCGCCAGCCTGCGCGGCGCGGATCTCAGATGCTGCGACCACCACCGGAGCCGGCCCTTCGACGTGCGATAATTCGCCGTCGCCGAGGAATTTCCCGTGCCGGATCATGGCTTTCTCCAGTACGCCGTAGTATTGCTGCTCGCCGCCGTCATCGCCGTGCCACTGGCCAAGCGCTGGCGCCTGGGCGCGGTGCTCGGCTACCTCGGCGCCGGCGCGCTGATCGGGCCGTCCGGCCTGCGCCTGATCGGCAACTCCGACTCGATCGAGCAATTGTCCGAACTGGGCATCGTGCTGATGCTGTTCGTGATCGGCATGGAGCTGTCGCCACAACGCCTGTGGGTGATGCGCCGCGCCGTGTTCGGCCACGGCAGCCTGCAAGTGCTGGCCACCGCCGCGCTGATCGCCGTAGTCGCCCACGCGCTCGGGCCGGACTGGCGCACCTCGCTGGTCATCGGCCTGGGACTGGCGCTGTCATCGACCGCCATCGGCCTGCAATTGCTGGCCGAACGCAAGGAACTGGGCAGCCCGCACGGGCGACTGGGCTTCGCGATCCTGCTGTTCCAGGACGTGGCCGCCATTCCGATTCTTGCCCTGATTCCGACGCTCGGCGCGGGTATCGCCGCCGAGCACGACGCCTCGCCGTTCGCGGCGGTGCATGTGATCCTGACCATCGCCGCGGTGATCGTCGGCGGGCGCTATCTGTTGCGACCGCTGTTCCGCTCGGTGTCGAGGGTCGGCTCGCCCGAAGTGTTCACCGCCGCCACCCTGCTGGTCGTGATCGGCACCGCCTGGCTGATGGAACTGGCCGGCATCTCGATGTCGCTCGGCGCCTTCCTTGCCGGCGTGCTGCTGGCCGATTCGGAGTACCGCCACGAGATCGAGGCGCAGATCGAGCCGTTCCGCGGCCTGCTGCTGGGCCTGTTTTTCGTCAGCGTGGGCATGTCGCTGGATGTCGCCATGGCGATGCAGAACGCCAAACTGGTCGGCGTCTTGCTGGTTGCGCTGATTACCCTGAAGGCGCTGGTTCTGTACGCGGTGGCGCGCTTCGCCGCGCGCGAAGACTCGCAGCAATCGCTGGCACTGGCCGCCGTTCTTGCGCAGGGCGGCGAGTTCGCCTTCGTCGTGTTCGCACTGGCGGCGTCGCACGGCCTGCTGTCGGCCGAACAGCGCGACATGCTGGTGCTGGTCATCACGCTGTCGATGGCGGCAACGCCGCTGCTGGTGCGCCTGCGCGCCGAGATCGCCCCGAAGGCAAAAACGGCACCGCCAACGCGCGAGTTCGACACGGTGGACGCGGCCACGCCGCGCGTCATCATCGCCGGCATGGGTCGCGTCGGGCAGATCGTTGCGCGCATGCTCAACGCGCACCGGATTCCGTTCACCGCGCTCGAATCCGACCCGGAACAGGTCGACTTCATGCGCCACTTCGGCAACACCGTGTTCTACGGCGACGCCTCGCGGCTGGATCTGCTGCGCGCGGCGCAGGCCGACAAGGCGGAAATCTTCGTCATCGCCACCGAAGACCCGGAAGCGAACCTGCGCACGGCGCGCCTGCTGCGGCGGCACTTCCCGCATCTGAAAGTGTTCGCGCGAGCACGCAACCGCCAGCATGTTTTCAAATTGATGGACCTCGATGTCGATGGCATCGTGCGCGAAACGTTCTTCTCGAGCCTGGAGATCGCGCGCGGCGTGTTCGAGGCCATCGGCTACGACAAGGCCGATGCCGACGGATTCGTGCGTCGCTTCCGCGAGCACGACGAGCGCGTGCTCGCCAACCAGTACCCGATCTACGACGACGAAGCGGCCTTGCTCCAATCGGCCCGCGAGGCACGCGAAGACCTCGAGCGGCTGTTCCGCAGCGATGCCGAAGAACAGGACGAATGACCCGAAAATGATGCGCGGTTATGCGCTCGCCGAGCGCGATTTGCACAGCTTCGACGGCCAGGTTCGCCTGCGCTGGACTTCGCAGCGCAGGCGAACCTGGCCGGCGAAACTGTGCAAATCGAGATCGGCGA
>JASLGB010000261.1 GCA_030150315.1 Dokdonella sp.
CGCGCTTCGGCACTGCCGACTTCCGGCACGTAGGCGTATTCGAAGCGCACGCGCGGCGGCAGGCTCATCAGGATCGATTCGGTGCGCCCGCCAGACTGTAGGCCGAACAGCGTGCCGCGGTCGTAGACCAGGTTGAACTCAACGTAGCGGCCACGGCGGTACAGCTGGAATTCGCGCTCACGCTCGCCGAACGGCGTTGCCTTGCGGCGTTCGACGATCGGCAGATAGGCATCGAGGAAGCCGTTGCCGACCGCCTGCGTCAACGCGAAGCAGCGCTCGAAGCCGCCTTCGTTGAGATCGTCGAAGAACAGCCCGCCGATGCCGCGCGTCTCGCCGCGGTGCTTCAGATAGAAATAGTCGTCGCACCAGCGTTTCCAGTGCGGATACACCCCCTCGCCGAACGGCGCGCAAAGATCGTGCGCGACCTGATGCCAGTGGCGCGCGTCCTCGTCGAACGGATAGAACGGCGTCAGGTCGAATCCGCCGCCGAACCACCACACCGGCGGCTGCCCTTCGGCCAGCGCCTCGAACCAGCGCACGTTGGCGTGCGTGGTCGGCAAATACGGATTGTTCGGATGCACCACCAGCGACACGCCGAGGGCATTCCAGCGACGCCCGGCCAGCTCCGGTCGATGCGCGGTGGCCGACGGCGGCAGGCGCTCGCCGGAAACGCGCGAGAAATTGACGCCGGCCTGCTCGAACACGGCCCCGTCCTTGAGCACGCGCGAGCGGCCACCGCCGGACAAGGCAGCGCCGCTGTTGCCGCGCGCCGGATCGGCCGGCGCGGCTTCACGCTCCCACGCATCCTCGGCAAAGGTCGCCGCGCCGTCGGCATCGGCCAGCGCGCTGCAGATGCGATCCTGCAAACCACGCAGCCACGCATCGATGGTGTCGAGGCGGGAAGCGGAATCGGTCATGGCGGCAGTCCTGCGACGGGAAACGGGTCGCCGATGCTAGCAGGGCGTCCGCGCGACACCGCGCGGCTGCGGCATCCTGGCCGGAATCCGGGGCCATCGGCGGCCATGTCATAATCGAGCACCATCCATCGCCCCCGCAGCGCGTGCCCAGCCGGATTGCTCCGCTCGCCATCACCGCCTTCACCGCCACGTCCGCACTCGGACACGGACGTGAAGCCCATGCCCGTGCGCTGCAGGAACGGCGCAGTGGATTGCGAGCGAACGATTTCGGCGAGGCCGCGCTCGCCTGCGCGATCGGCCGTGTTGACGGCATCGAGCAATCGCCGCTGCCCGCTCGCTGGTCCGACCGCGACAGCCGCAACAACCGCCTCGCCTGGCTCGGCCTGCAGCAGGACGGCTTCCTCGATGCCGCGCGCGCCTGCATCGAGCGCGTTGGCGCCGACCGCGTGGCGCTGGTCGCCGGCACCTCGACCTCCAGCATCGGCGCGACCGAGCAGGCCTACCGCGAACTCGACGACGGCCGGTTTCCGCCCGCACTGCTCGGGGCCGACCTGCATGTTCCGCATTCGCCGGGTGCCTTCCTGCAGTCGGTATTCGGCACGCAGGGGCCGTGCCTGACGGTCGCCACTGCCTGCTCGTCCAGCGCCAAGATCTTCGCGAAGGCCGAACGCCTGATCCGCCTTGGTGTGGCCGATGCGGTCGTGCTGGGTGGCATCGACACGCTGTGCGGCAGCGTGCTGTATGGCTTCAATTCGCTGGAACTGGTGTCGCCGGAACCGTGCCGACCGTTTGATGCGCATCGGCGCGGCCTGTCACTGGGCGAGGCGGCCGGATTCGTCCTGCTCGAACGCAAGGACGACGCGCGCGCACCGCGCCTGCTCGGCTATGGGGAATCGTCCGACGCGCACCACATGTCCACACCGCATCCGCAAGGGCTTGGCGCGCGTCTCGCGCTCGCGGATGCGCTGAGCCGCGCCGGCCTGACGCCGCGCGAAGTCGACTACGTCAATCTGCACGGAACCGCGACACCCAAGAACGACGAAGTCGAGGCGCGGGTCGTCAACGACGTGTTCGATGGCGGCACTCGCGTCAGCTCGACCAAGGGCTGGACCGGCCACACGCTCGGCGCCGCGGGCATCCTCGAAGCGGTATTGACCTTGCTGGCGATGGAGCGCGACTTCGTCCCCGGAAGCATAAACGTCACCACGCCCGACCCGGCTTGCGGTCCTGCATTCGCCTTCGACAACGAGGCGCGAGCGATCCACGTTGCCCTCAGCAATTCGTTCGGCTTTGGCGGCAACAACTGCACGCTGGCCTTCGGACGCGCCCCAGGAGCCTGAACTGCATGGATGCGTTGACCGTCTACCTCGAGGGAATCGGCACCTGGTCGCCGCAGTGGCCGGACTGGGACACGGCGGCGGCGCTGCTGCGCGACGAACGGATCGGTGGCGAGCGCACCGGCAAGCCCGCCGCGTCGGTGCTCGCCCCGGGCGAACGTCGGCGCGCGCCGGAATTGATCCTGCTTGCCTGCGAAAGCGCCGCGCAAGCCTGCGCCGCAGCGCGGCGCGATGCGGCGCAATTGCCTTGCGTCTTTGCCTCGGCCCATGGCGATGTCGCTACCGTCGACGCGATTTGCGCCACGCTCGCCAGCGCTCCGCTCGAGCTTTCGCCGACCCGCTTCCACAACTCCGTGCACAACGCCGCGGTCGGCTACTGGACCGTCGCGACCGGCTGCCGCGCGGCCTCGACCGCCATCGCGGCCGGTGAGGCAACGATGGCGGCCGGCCTCCTCGAGGCGGGCCTGCAAGCGCTCGCCGACCAGCGTCCGGTCGTGCTGATCGCCTGCGAAACGTCGGCGTGCGGACCACTGGCCGAGGTGCTTCGCGCCGGCGAAGCGCTGGCCCTGGCACTCGTCCTGAACGCGACCGCCAGCGAGCGCACCATCGCACGACTGCGCCTGCACCACGACGTCGCGACCGCCGACGTTGCCGAGCACTCCGCATCGAACGCGATGCACGAGCTGCTGTCCGCGCTCGCACTCGGGACAACCCGCTTGCATCTGCGATCGACCCCGAATTCGTCGCTGCGCGTGGAGATCGACGCATGAGCGCCACGGATCCGCGCCACATCGCCGTCGTCATTCCGGCGCTGAACGAAGAGCTCGCGATCCGCGGCGTGGTCGAGTCCGTGCTCGCGGTCTGCCCCAACCTGATCCTGATCGACGACGGCTCCACGGATGCGACGCTGGAGCGCGTCGCCGACCTGCCGCTCACGGTGATCCGCCACGCCACCCCGATGGGCAAGGGCCAAGGCCTGCGCGACGGATTCCGCAAGGCACGCGAATTGGGCTTCGATGCCGTGGTCACGATGGACGGCGACGGCCAGCATCTGGCCAGGGACATCCCGCGCCTGCTGGCCGCCGCGCGCCGCTATCCCGACCATGTCGTGATTGGCGCGCGCGTGCGCAACAAGGCCAACCAGCCGAACGCGCGCCGGCGCGCGAACGCCGTTGCCGACTGGGGCATTTCCTGGGGCTGCGGCGTGCCCGTGGTCGATACGCAGAGCGGCCAGCGCTACTACCCGCTGGCCGCGCTGGAACTGGCCGACCTTGCCGCCGACGACTTCGTGTTCGAGGCGGCGCTGCTGATCGCGGTCGCGCGCGAGAAGAAACTCGGCATCGTCTCGGTGCCGATCGACTCGCGCTACCAGGGCGAGTTCCGCCTGAGCCATTTCCGCCCGGTGCGCGACGTCACGCGCATCACCTTGTACACGATGGGTCGCGTGCTGCATTACGGCCGCGTGATCGACAGCTACCGGCGCTCGCACTCGATCGCGCCGACCGTGTTCGATCCGGATCACGACGGCAACGACGCCGGCCGCGGCTGAGCCGCGCGGGCAGTCGCTCAGCCCATGCCGCCGTTGACGCCGATGACCTGGCCGTTGACGTAACCGGCCGCATCCGAACACAGGAACGCGACCAGCGCGGCAACGTCCTCCGGCGTGCCGGCGCGCGCAGCCGGCACCATCGCCTTGATCTGCGCCGCGTCGAACGCGGCCTGCGCCATGCGCCCGGCGATCACGCCCGGCGCGACCACGTTGGCGGTGATGCCGCGCGAAGCCATTTCGCGCGCCAGCGATTTCGTTGCCCCATGCAGCGCGGATTTCGCTGCCGCGTAATTGGTCTGGCCGCGATTGCCGAGCACGGCCGCGACTGACGACACCGACACGATGCGGCCCCAGCGCGTGCGCGCCATCGGCAACAGCAGCGGCTGCGTGGCGTGGAAGAAGCCGTGCAGCGAGACTTCGATGACGCGCCGCCATTGCGCCTCGCTCATGCCGGCCAGCGGCGCGTCGTCGTGGATGCCCGCGTTGTGCACCAGCACCTGGATCGCGCCGGCTTCCAGCTCGCGCTCGATCGCCGCGCGCGTGGCCGTGCCGTCGGTCAGGTCGAATGCGATCGCACGCGCCGCGCCTCCGGCCGCGCCGATCGCCATCGCCACCTCCGTGGCGCGCGCCAGGTTGCCGTTCGCGTGAACCAGCACCTCGCAACCCTGCGCCGCCAGCGCGTGCGCGATCGCACCGCCGATGTCGCCGCTGCCGCCGGTGACCAGCGCGCGCCGTGCCGAAGTCGTCATGATCGGGTCTCCCTGCCTGCCGCCTGATTTCGTCTGCATTCCGCCTGC
>JASLGB010000287.1 GCA_030150315.1 Dokdonella sp.
GTCCGCAGTGTGCGCCTGCGCCCGCCCCTGCACCAGTACCCGAACAGTGATTTCGTTCAGCGCAACCGCTGCCGGCGCGGCGCGCCGTCGGACCCCGCCGCGACCCGCCAGCTGCCCTGCGGGCAAGGCTGAGCGCGCCCCGGCGGGGTCCGACGGCGCGCCGCGCCGGCAGCGGTTGCGCTGAACGAAATCACTGTTCGGGTACTGGTGCAGGGGCGGGCGCAGGCGCACACTGCGGACGACACCGACCGGCACGGTCTGCCGGCAATGCCATCGCGACTTGGAGCGCTGACGGCATGAGCGGCCCTCCTCCGAACACCGCGTTGTTGCAGCTTCAGGGAGAAATCCTCGAAGACGTCGCGCACGGAACCGCGCTGCCCGCCATTGGCGATCATGTGTGTCGCGTCGCCGAGGCGATGGCCGGCGATGCGCTCTGCTCGATCCTCACCGTCGATGCCGAAGGGCGGCTGCATCCCTTGTCGGCACCAAGCCTGCCGGCGGTGCTGGCGTCGGCAACCGACAACCTGCAATCCGGGCCGATGGTCGGCTCCTGCGGTGCCGCGGCCTGGTCCGGCGAGCCGGTCGAGACCCTCGACATCGCCACCGATCCGCGCTGGGAGGCGTTTGCGACGCTGGCGCTCGGACTTGGCCTGCGCGCGTGCTGGTCGTGCCCGATCAAGACGATGGACGGCCGCGTGATCGGCACGTTCGCGTTCTACTACCGCGAGCCGCGTGGGCCGACCGCGCTGGAGCGCGACATCGTCGAACACTGCGTGCACGTCTGCGCGATTGCGCTGGCCCACCACGAGGCGCAGGAGCGCATCTTCGAGCTTGCCTACTACGACACGCTGACCGGCCTGCCCAATCGCATCCAGTTCCAGCAGATGGTCGAGCGCGAACTGGCCGACATGCCGCACGGCGCGACGATGCATCTGCACAGCGTCGATCTGGACGACTTCAAGGCGGTCAACGATGCCTTCGGGCATCGCGCCGGCGACCAGTTGCTGATCGAAGTGGCGCGCCGGCTGAAACACGTCGCGCAGCGGAGCGGAGCGCGCGTGGCGCGACTGGGCGGAGACGAGTTCGCACTGGTGCAGATCTGCTACGGCGAGGGCGATCAGGGGCTGTCCAACCGGCTGATTGCCGCGATCGACTCGCCGATCGAGCTGGAAGACGCCTCCATCGACATCGGCGCCAGCATCGGCGTGGCCGGTGGCGATGCCTCCGCGTCGCTGGCAGATCTTTCGCGCCGCGCCGATCTCGCCCTTTATGCGGCCAAGCGCGAAGGCGGTCGCAAATGCATTCACTATTCGCCCGCAATGGAGGACTACGCGCGCCTGCGCAACAGCCTCAAACAGCATCTGCGCCGCGCGCTCGACAATGGCGACTTCCACCTCGTCTACCAGCCGATCGTCGACCTCGGCCGCGGCGAGCTGATCGGCGTCGAGGCCTTGCTGCGCTGGAACCATCCCGAACACGGCGAGGTACCTCCCGACGTATTCATTCCGATCGCCGAGGAAGCCGGTCTGATCGGCGTGATCGGCGGCTGGGTGCTTGGCGAAGCGACCCGTGCGGCGGCGTCGTGGCCGCAACCGATCAAGCTCGGCGTCAACCTGTCGCCGCTGCAACTGCGCCGCCCCGGCATCGTGCGCAAGGTCATCGACGTGCTGCGCGATTCGGGCCTGCCGCCGCAGCGGCTCGATCTGGAGATCACCGAAACCGCGCTGCTGGAGCGCGACGGCGCCACGCGCCAGGCCCTGTGCCATCTGCACGAACAGGGCGTGCGCCTGTCGCTGGACGATTTCGGCACCGGCTATTCCTCGCTGCAACTGCTGCGCATGTTCCCGTTCGACCGCATCAAGATCGACATGTCCTTCGTGCGCGACATCGACATCGACGCGGGTTCGATGGCGATCATCGACGCGGTCATCCGCCTCGCCGACGAGCTCGGCATGCGCTCGACAGCCGAAGGCGTCGAGACCGCCCGGCAGTGGGACTGGCTGATTTCGCACGGCTGCATCGAAGGGCAGGGCTACTGGTTCAGCAAGGCGCTGGACGAGGCCGGCCTGCGCAAGATGTTCGAGCGTTGCCGTGGCGGCGAACCGGTGCTATTGCCGATCGCCGCGCACGCCGCCGCTATGGCGGCGGACCAGTCCGGGCAGGACCGAGGGCTCAGGTCAGCCCGGTGAGGTAATACAGCGCGATCACAAGGAGCACTGCCAGCGTCTTGATCACGGTGATCGCGAAGATGTCGCGATACGACTGCCGGTGCGTCAGCCCGGTCACCGCCAGCAAGGTGATGACGGCGCCGTTGTGCGGCAGCGTGTCCATGCCGCCCGAGGCCATGGCCGCGACGCGATGCAGTACTTCCATCGGAATGCCGGCCGCCGTGGCGTTGCTGATGAAGGTCTCGGACATCGCCGCCAGCGCGATGCTCATGCCGCCGGACGCGGAGCCGGTGATGCCCGCCAACGCGGTCACCGAAATGGCCTCGTTGACCAGCGGATCGGGCACGGCGCGCAGCGCGTCGGCGACGACGAGGAAGCCCGGCAGCGCGGCGATGACCGCACCGAAACCGTACTCCGAGGCGGTGTTCATCGATGCCAGCAGCGCACCGCCGACCGCAGTCTTCGAGCCATCGGCGAAACGCTCGCGCACGTTGCGCCAACCGAACACGAGCACGCAGGCAATGCCGCCGAGCAGGGCGCCCTCGACGGCCCAGATGGCCGCCACGCGCGAAATTTCCTGCGTCACCGGCGCCGCGGCGCCGATCGCCGACGGCACGAAGCTGTGCGTGGCGCCGTACCAGTTCGGAATGCCGCGCGTCAGCACGAAATTCACCACGCCGACGAGGATCAGCGGCAACAGCGCAATCGCCGGATGGATCAGGTTGCTGCCGCGGAACGGTTCCGGCTCGTTGACCAGGTTGCTGCCATAGCCTTCGCCGAGCGCGGCCGCGCGCCGACGGCGCGATTCCAGATACGCCAGTCCGGCCGCCAGCACCACCATTCCGCCAATCGTGCCGAGCCACGGCGCGGCCCACGCATTGGTCTGGAAAAACGTGGTCGGGATGATGTTCTGGATCTGCGGCGTGCCGGGCAGCGCGTCCATCGTGAAGGTAAACGCGCCCAGCGCGATCGTGCCGGGGATCAGGCGCTTGGGGATATTGCTCTGGCGAAACAGCTCGGCGGCGAACGGATACACCGCGAACACCACCACGAACAGCGACACGCCGCCGTAGGTCAGCAGCGCGCAGACCAGGACGATCGCCAGCATCGCGCGCGAGCGGCCGACCACGCCGATCGTCGCCGCCACGATGGAGGTCGAGAACCCGGCCAGTTCGATCAGCTTGCCGAACACCGCACCGAGCAGGAACACCGGGAAATACAGCTTCAGGAAGCCGACCATCTTGTCCATGAACAGGCCGGTGAACATCGGCGCGACCAGCGACGGATCGGTCAGCAGCACCGCGCCGATCGCGGCCACCGGCGCGAACAGGATCACGCTGTAACCGCGGTAGGCGGCCAGCATCAGGAAGGCCAACGCGGCAAGCACGGTCAGCAACGACATGGAAGAAAACCCCGCTTGGCGCGAATGGGACGGCAGCCACGCATGGCGCGGCACCCTTGCAGGGTAGGGCGCAGGCATGCCGCGGCCCCACTGTACGAAGGTACAAGTGTGCGATCGGTGGTGCTCGCCCAGACTGCGCGCACACTGGCCACAAGACCGGCACACGCCGGAGGGGAACCATGCAACCTCGTCTGCTCTGCCTTGCCATCGCCTGCGCGATCGGCGTCCACGCCCACGCCCTCCACGCCGCCGAAGCGGCGCCCGATGCCGCCGATGCGCAGTCGGTCGATGCGCCGGCTCGCGCCGCCGAGTCGTCGCAGCTGGAAACCATCTCGGTCACCGCGCGCCGTCGCAGCGAAAGCATCGAGAAGGTGCCGGTCGCGGTCAGCGCCTTCAGCGAGGAAGACCTGAAAGACCTGCAGGCGACCAACATCGACGGCCTGCAAGGCGCGGTGCCGGGCCTCAACATCGTGCAGGGACGCGGTTCGTCGTCTGCGGCGAACGTGTTCATCCGCGGCATCGGCCAGCCCGACGCGCTGCAGACCTTCGACCCGGGTGTCGGCATGTATGTCGACGACGTCTACTATTCGCGCATCCAGGGCGCGCTGATCAGCCTGTTCGACGTCGATCACGTCGAAGTGCTGCGCGGCCCGCAGGGCACGCTGTACGGCAAGAACTCGACCGGCGGCGCGATCAAGATCCAGACGCGCGACCCGAGCGAGGCCACCACCGGCGCCGTCGAGGCCACCCTCGGCGACCACGGTCGTGCGGAAGGCCGCTTCTACCTTTCCGGTTCGCTCAACGAGCACTGGTCGGCCAGCGTCGCCGGCGCCCTCGTCGGCAACGACGGCTATGTCACCGATCCGGTCACGCGCAGGCACTACAACGACGACGACACCAAGGCACTGCGCGCGAAGCTGCAGTTCAGGCCGAGCGAAGACTTCAAGGCTACGCTCGGCCTCGACTACACGCGCCAGAGCACGGCGCTCACGCTGGGCCAGCCGACTGCGCCGCTGATCCGCACGGACCTCGCCACCGGCCCGGTGGTGCTGCTGCCGGCGCCGAGCGGTGAGTACGATTTCCATTCGCGCACCTCGTTCGGCCCCGACCAGGGCCAGTCGCTGACGCACAAGGGCGCGTCGCTGCACATGGACTGGAACCTGTCCGACGCGTGGAAGCTCAAGAGCATCAGCGCCTATCGCTGGCTCGACAGCGACTCCTTCATCGACATCGATGCGTCCGAGTTCGAGCTCGGCGACGTGTTCGTCGGCTTCGATCAGAAACAGGCCAGCCAGGAGCTGCAGCTGCAATACGACAACGGCAGCAACCTGCAGGCGGTCTACGGCCTGTACTGGCTGCGCGAGACGGTGCCGTCGCATCAGGAAGCCTATGCCGACGACCTGTTCTCGATCGGAGGCGCGCCGATCGACTTCCTGCGCACGATCGACGACGACCTGCGCACCACCAGCTACGCCGCGTTCGCGCATGTGAACTGGGAATTCGCCCCGACCTGGACGCTCGCCACCGGCCTGCGCTGGACGCGCGAAAGCAAGGACTACGACCGCAGCACCAGCACGTTCTGGGGTGCGCCGTTCCAGGCGCTGGATGAAACCGTCGGCTTTGCCGGCGACAAGAGCTGGACCGCACTGACGCCGTCGATCTCGCTGCAGAAGCAGTTCAGCGACGAGGTGATGGGCTACGTCTCGGCCAACCGCGGCTTCAAGTCCGGCGGCTTCAACGGACGCGCCAACACCGCGCCGGAAGCAGCCAATGCCGTGTTCGATCCGGAATTCGTCTGGACCTATGAGTTGGGCCTCAAGATGCGCTCGTCCGATGGCCGCATGCAGGCCAGCGTCGCGGCGTTTCACAGCGACTACAAGGACTTCCAGGCACGCGTTTCCGAAGTGCTCAATCCCGGCTCGGCCACGCCTACGTTCGCCTTCCCGGTGCTCAACGCGGCCAAGCTGAAGATGGATGGCGTCGAGTTCGAGGGCGCCGTGCTGTTCGGCACCGGCACGCGTCTGTCCGGTCAGCTCAGCTGGCTCGATGCGCGCTACGACAAGTTCGTCGATCCGCGCGTGCAGCTGAACCCGGCGCTGGCCAGCCTGCACGACCACGTGCCGTTCTCGCCGAAGTGGAGCGCACGCGTCGCGCTGACGCAGACCTTCAACCTCGCCGATGGCGGCGCCGTCACGCTCGGTGGTGACGTCTCCTACCGCGCCGACACCTGGCTCAGCGTCGACAACCGCGTCGGCCTGATGCAGGACGCCTACACCCTGGTCGGCCTGTACGGCATCTACGACTCCGCCGACGGCCATTGGCAGGTGCGCGCCGGCGTGCGCAACCTCACCGACAAGACCTACAAGACCGACGGACAGGAGTTCTCCAGCGTCGGCAACATCCAGACCGCGTACTACGGCTGGCCGCGCAACTACTACGCGTCGGTGCGCTACAGCTTCTGAGTCCGATCATCGCCATCGCCTTCTGCCATCCACGGCAGAAGGCGATGGCGAAGGACGCGAAGTGGCGAATTCGCGCCCAGCGGCGCATCCTCGTCGCGCTCCGGGTGCGAAGCCGCAGCGCCGTCGCCGCGGATGCTCGCTGCCGCTGCCTCGCCCGCTCGCGCGCGAGCCGACCTTTCCCCAGCGCATCACGTCGAGGAGACCATCGTGCGAATCGCTGAAACCTCCATCGCGGCATTGCCGTTCGTGTTCGCCGCCGCCATGGCGAATGCATCCGACGGCGCCCTGCCCAAGCTCACGCTCGACCCGGCCGCCACCACGGTGTCAGGTCTGTCCTCCGGCGCCTACATGGCGCACCAGATGCACCTGGCGTTCTCCGACCACGTGGCCGGTGCCGCCCTGATTGCCGGCGGCCCCTACCACTGCGCCGAAGGCAAGCTGGAAACCGCACTCGCGCGCTGCATGGCGCCGGCCGAAGGCAAGGGGCCGGACGCGAAGGCGCTGGCACGCCACGCCTCCGCTGCGGCCAAGGCCGGACGCATCGCGCCGCTGTCCGGCCTCGCCGGCGACAAGGTGCTGATCCTGCACGGCACCGCCGACCAGACCGTCGGCGAATCGCTGAGCCGCGACACCGCCACGCTGTACCGCGACCTCGCGTCGAAGGCGGTCGTGCGCGAGGATCTGGCGCGCGGCTTCACGCACACCTTCCCGACCGAATCGGCCGGGGTTTCCTGCGAAACCGCGACGGCCCCCTACGTCGGCCATTGCGGCTTCGACGCGGCCGGCGCGATCTTCGCCGACCTCGTCGGCAAGCCGCCGCGCGCGGCGAAGGAAGCCGGCGGCGAACTGCGCACCTTCGACCAGAACGCCTTCCGCCCCGATGGCGCCGATGCCTTCCTCGGCGACAAGGGCTACGTCTACGTGCCCAAGGCCTGCGCCGACGGCAAGACCTGCACGCTGCACATCGCCTTCCACGGCTGCCAGCAGAACGCCGACACGATCGGCGAGACCTTCGCCAGAGACACCGGCTACAACCGCTGGGCCGACGTCTACGGCATCGTCGTGCTGTATCCGCAGACGCGCGCGACGATGGCGCCGCTGAATCCGAAGGGCTGCTGGGACTGGTGGGGCTACGGCGGCGAGAACTACGACACGCGCGACGGCCTGCAGATGCGCGCCGTCGCCGCGATGGCCGCCGCCCTCGGCGCACCGCTGCGCTGATCGGCTCGCGGCATCACACGGTGCCGGCGAGTCGTTGATCGCCGTCACGTCGCCGCTGGCCGCGACGGTGAAGCGGCCTGACGCGCCAGTGGCGGCCGAGGGCCGCTGGCGCGGATCGGCATTCGGCCATGCGGCGCGGCTTCCCGCTCTTTCGTCTGCCACCGGCCGCAAGGCACCGGCAGTGGCCGGGCCGCTCTTGCCGCGTGCCGACATGGTTCAATCCACGTCCCGCAACAGGTGGCGCGAGCGGTTTCGTCCATGGCGTTTTCCGAAGGCTTCGTCGCACTCGCAGGCATCGTCTGGATGGTCGTGCTGTTCGGCATCGCGCTGTACGGCGAGCGCCATCCGCGCGTGCTGGCCAAGCGCTGGGGCATCGTCTACGCGCTGTCGCTGGGCGTGCACTGCACGTCGTGGACGTTCTACGGCACGGTCACGCAGGCCGAGCGCAGCGGCTGGTGGCTGCCGCCGACCTTCGTCGGCCTGATGCTGCTCTACGCGCTCGCCGCCGGCGTGCTGGTGCGGCTGGTGCGGCTGGCGCGCGAATGCAACGCGAGTTCGCTGGCCGATCTGGTCGCCGCGCGGCTGGGGCGGCATGCCGGACTGGCGGCGCTGGTCACCGCGGTGACCGCGCTCGGCATCGTGCCGTACATCGCGCTGCAGCTGAAAGCGGTGGCGATGAGTTACGCGCTGTTCGGGCGCGGCAACAATCTGGCCACGCCCGCCTGGCAGGACAGCGCGCTGTATGTCGCGCTGGCGATGGCACTGTTCGCGATGCTGTTCGGCACGCGGCGCGCGCCGGCGGCGGCGCACAACCGCGGCCTCGTGCTGGCGCTGGCGTTCGAGTCGCTGTTCAAGCTGGTCGCGATGCTGGCGATCGGCGCGCTGGTGCTGCAGCTTCCCGACGTCGCCGCCGCGACCGCGGCGCAGCCGCGCGACAACGACGGCGTCGCACCGCTGATCCTGCTCGGCGCGCTGGCCGCGTTCACGCTGCCGCACCAGTTCCATGCCGGCGTGGTCGAGTGCCGCGACACCAGCCATGTGCGCACGGCGCGCTGGCTGTTCCCGCTGTATCTCGCACTGATTGCGTTGCCGGTGCTGCCGCTGGCGCAGGCAGGTGCCGCGCGGCTGGCCCCGCACTGCGTGTCGTCGGATCTGTACGTGCTGGCGCTGCCGCTGTCGCAGGGCCAGTACGGACTGGCCGTGCTCGGCTTCCTCGGTGGACTCAGCGCGGCCACCAGCATGGTCATCGTCGCCACGCTGGCGCTGAGCCTGATGATCGGCAACCACTGGATCGCGCCGCTGCGCGTGCAGGCCGGCTGGGGCCGCGGCGATGCCGGCGACCTGCGCCCGTCGGTGCTGCGCCAGCGCCGCATCGCGATCCTCGCCGTGGTGCTGCTGGCCTGGGCCTACTCGCGCGCGCTGGGAAACAGCGAGGCGCTGGCCGACATCGGCGCGCTGTCGTTCTCGGCGCTGGCCGGCCTTATGCCAGCGGTGCTGGTGGCGATGTACCGGCCGTCGATCGGCCCGCGCGCGGTCGCACTGGGTCTGGTCGCCGGAACCGCCGTCTGGCTGTATGCCTTGCTGCCGGCGCTGTGGCCCGGGCTGGCGCTGTGGCAGGACGGGCCGTTCGGCCTGCGCCTGCTGGCCCCGGCGAACCTGTTCGGCCTTGGCCACTGGAGCGAACTGGCGCGCGCCGTCGTCGCCAGTCTGGCGGTGAATCTGGTCTCGCTGTGGCTCGTTTCGCGCACGCGCTGGGCGCGCGGCACGTCGGGCGCGGCGGTTGGCGAGCTGGGCATCGACGACCTGCACGCGCTGGCCGCGCGTTTCCTGCCGGGCGAGCGTGTGCGCGCCCTGTTCGATGGCGTACGCCGCGACGGCACCGCCACCGCGACGCTGGTCGAGCGTGTGGAGCACGACCTCGCTGCGGTCATCGGTGCCTCGTCCGCGCGCCTGCTGATCGAGGTGGCGCGGCGCGAGCGCCACGGCCAGCTCGATGCGGTGGCCGCGATCGTCGGCGAGGCCAGCCAGGACCTGCGTTTCAACCAGCGCGTGCTGGAGGCGGCGCTGGAAAACATGAGCCAAGGCATCAGCGTGGTCGACAAGGACCTCGCGCTGGTGGCGTGGAACAGCACCTACGCCGCGCTGTTCGGCTATCCACCGGACCTGCTGCGCGTCGGCGTGCCGGTGGCCGACCTGGTGCGCTGGAACATCCGGCGCGGCCTGGCCGGCGCGGGCGAGGTGGACACGGAAGTCGCGCGGCGCATCGAGCACATGCGCGCCGGCTCGCCGTACGTGACCGAGCGCCATTTCCCGGCCGAGCGCGTGGTCGAGATCCGTGGCAATCCGATGCCCGGTGGCGGCTTCGTCGCGACCTTCACCGATGTCACCGCCTTCCGCCGCGCCGAGAATGAACTGAAGCGCGCCAACGAAACGCTGGAGCAGCGCGTCACCGAACGCACCGGCGAACTCGCACGCGCCAGTGCCGCGGCCGAGCGTGCGAACCGCGACAAGACGCGCTTCCTCGCGGCCGTCAGCCACGATCTGGCGCAGCCGCTGCATGCCGCGCACCTGTTCACGCATGTGCTCGCGCAGCGCGTCGATGCGGCTGAACGCGACACCGTGGCGCACATCGACAGCGCGCTCGGTTCGGCCGAATCGCTGCTGGCCGGCCTGCTCGACATGTCGCGCCTCGATGCCGGCGGCATGCCGATCGAGGTGCGTGCGTTCGAAGCCGGGCCGTTGCTGGCCGGCCTTGCCGCCGAGTTCCGTCTGCTGGCCGAGGAAAAGGAACTGGACCTGCGCTGCGTCCCGGTCAGCGGCTGGCTGCGCAGCGACCCGCAACTGCTGCGGCGCGTGCTGCAGAACTTCCTGTCGAACGCGGTCAAGTACACGCGCCAGGGTCGCATCCTGCTTGGTGCGCGACGCCGCGGCGATGCGCTGCGCATCGAGGTCTGGGACAGCGGGCCGGGCATCGCCGAGGCCGACCGCGCGCCGATCTTCGAGGAGTTCCGCCGCCTCGATCGCGGCGGCGCCGGGCTCGGACTCGGGCTGGCCATCGCCGAGCGCGTCGCGCGCCTGCTCGGCCATGCGCTGACCCTGCGTTCGTGGCCGGGGCACGGCAGCGTGTTCGCGATCGAGGTGCCTTGTGCCGCGCCGGTGCGCCTGCCGCCGTTGATCGAAGTGGCCGCCGCTCCGCCGCCGCGGCGGCGCGTGCTGGTGGTCGACAACGATGCGGCCGTGCTGGCGGCGACCTCGGCGCTGCTGGCCGGCTGGAATTGCGACGTGGTCGCGGCGAGCGACATCGACGCTGCGCGGCATGCCTGCGACAGCGCGCGGCCGGAGTTGCTGGTGCTCGACTACCACCTCGACGGCGGCCAGACCGGACTCGACCTGCGTGCGCAGCTGGGCGCCGCCTGCGCGGCGCTGCCCTGCATCGTCGTTACCGCCGACCACGACGAAGCCGTGCGCGCGGCGGTCGCCGACGCCGGCGCCTACCTGCTGCACAAGCCCTTGAAGCCGCTGGCGCTGAAATCGCTGATGGCGCGATTGCTGGCGGCGGCCTGAGCACACGCGGCGCGCTCATGCCAGCGGAAAGACGCGCGCGGCAGTGTCGAAATCCGCGGCGGATGGTGCAGGAAAACGCCGGAAACCGTGAGTCGATTTCCGGCGTTGAAGCGTGCGAGGCCGGCGCAGCGCCGGCCTCGAC
>JASLGB010000333.1 GCA_030150315.1 Dokdonella sp.
CGACCACGAGTCGGGAGGAAACGGTAGCAGCGTGCGGCGGAAGCCGGGTCTGATTTCCGGGTAGTCCTTCGGCACGCATCCGAGCCGGTCCAGGTCTCGCATCGCGCCCCTGCCCGCCTCAAGAAACTGCTCCAGCGAAAACGAAGGCTGCAAGCGGATCGTCACGCCGGAGCAGGCGCCCTTGCTCATCACGCGGCTTAGGCGAAGCAGGTCGCGGGCGATGACGTCGCCGAGCGCATCCAGCTCGGCGGCCAGCTCCGGCGCTGCCGTGATGCGCAGCTTGAACCAGTAGTTCTGCCGGTACGCGATCCAGGCGCGCGACTCGAATGGCCTGCCGTTCATGGAGAAGCGCAGGCGCAGCTTGTTCACCCCGAGCGCACTGCCGTCCTCGCGCGCCGTCACGAATGGCTGCGTGGAATCGACCTGCAGCTCGTCGAAGACGCCGTGTTGCGCCGCGCCGTCGAGTGAAGCGAGGAAATCGCGCGTGCCGCGATCGAGTCCTTGTTTCTCCGGCATCGTTCCGGCGGGATAGACGTAGAGGTCGATCGATCCGTTCGGCAGACGTTCGGATCGATACATCGCCTGGATGCCGGCATCGACGATTCCGGCGCGCGTCGCGTTCACGAGGGTGGCGGAGCCGGCCTTCTCGGGCACGTCGATCGCGCTTTCCTCGATGTACTGCCGGTTGTCCGGCTTGCGCAGCGAAGAGGGCGTTTGGGCCGCGCAGGAAGCCAGACAAACGAGCATAAACGGCACGATCCATCGCATGGAATTCCCCTTGTTCCCAACGAAGCGCTGCCAAGCGCCGGAGGCTGGCGGATAATCGAGTGCCCGCTAGGAGGAGTCAATGCGCGCTTTCCTGTTGGCCACTGTTCTGGTTTCCGTTCCCGCCATGGCCGAAAAACTCACCGTAGAACGCCTGTTTTCCGATCCCGATCTCAACGGCCCCAGTCCGCGCGCGCTGAAACTTGCGCCCGATGGCAGCCGCGTGACCTTCCTGCGCGGCCGCGCCGACGACCAGAACCAGCTCGACCTGTGGCAGTTCGATGTCGCCAGCGGCAGCGCGACGCGACTGGTCGATTCGACCGCGCTGTCACCGGCGCGCGAATTGTCGGATGCGGAAAAGGCGCGGCGCGAACGCACGCGCACGGCGCAGCTCAAGGGCATCGCCAGCTATCGCTGGTCGCCCGACTCGCGCAAGTTGCTGGTCACCGTCGGCGAACGCCTGTGGCTGTACGACCTCGATGCGGCGCCCGGCAAGCAGGCGCGTGCGTTGACGGAGGACGGTTTCGAGGCGAACGACGCGAAGGTGTCGCCGCGCGGCGGCTTCGTCTCGTTCGTGCATCGGCAGAACCTGTACGCGGTCGATCTGGCCAGCGGCAAGACCGTCCAGCTGACGCACGACGGCAAGGACACGATCCACAACGGCGAGGCGGAATTCGTCGCGCAGGAGGAAATGGATCGCGCGACCGGCTACTGGTGGGCGCCGGACGATTCGGCGATCGCGTTCGAGCGGTACGACGAAGCGCCGGTCGATGTGGTCAAGCGCACCGAGGTCTACGCCGATCGCGCGGAAACGATCGAGCAGCGCTATCCGGCGGCTGGCCGTCCGAACGCGACGGTGCAGCTTGGCGTGATCGCGCCGCGCGGCGGCGCCGTGCGCTGGATCGATCTGGGCAAGGAGACGGACGTCTATCTGGCGCGCGTGGACTGGCTGCCCGACGCGAAGCGGCTGGCGTTCCAGCGCCAGAGCCGCGACCAGACGCGGCTCGACCTGATCGTGGCCGACGTGGCGGCCCGCACCCAGCGCAATGTACTGACCGAGACCTCCAGGACCTGGGTCAACCTGCACGATGACCTGCGCTTCCTGAAGAACGAGGACGCCTTGGTGTGGGCGTCCGAACGCGACGGCTGGAAGCATCTGTATGTCATCGGCCTCGACGGCAAACTGCGCCGCCGCCTGACGCAGGGAACGTGGGATGTCGACAAGCTGCTCGGCCTCGATGAGGCCGGCGGCCGGATCTGGTTCGCCGCCAACCGCGACGACGCCCTGCAGCAGCAGGTGTATCGCGCCGCGCTCGACGGCAGCCAGGTGGACAAGGCCGAACGCCTCAGCGAGGGCGAGGGTTGGCACGATGCGGTGTTCGGCGACGATGCCTGGATCGATACCTGGTCCGACCCGGCCACGCCGCCGCAGGTGTCGCTGCGCAAGCTCGACGGCAGCCGCATCGCGTGGATCGAGCCGAACGAACTGAAGCCGGGTCATCCGTACTGGCCGTATCACGACAGCCGCATCCAGCCGGAATTCGGCGCGCTCAAGGGCGACAGCGGCGAAGACCTGTTCTATCGCCTGCACAAGCCGCTCGGCTTCGATGCATCCAGACGCTATCCGGTGTTCATGACCTACTACGGCGGTCCCGGCCGCCAGTACGTCAACAAGGCCTGGGGCGCGCATTTCGAGCAGTTCATGGCGCAGCGCGGCTATGTCGTGTTTGCGCTCGACAACCGCGGCACGCCGCGTCGCGGCCGCGCGTTTTCCGATGCGATCCACCGCCGCCTCGGCAAGGCCGAGGTCGCCGACCAAATGGCCGGTGTCGCGTGGCTGACGAAGCAGCCGTGGGTGGACGCGCGACGCATTGGCCTGTTCGGCTGGAGCTATGGCGGCTACCAGACCTTGATGCTGCTCGCCACGCACCCGGACACCTTCGCTGCCGGTGTGGCGGTGGCGCCGGTCACCGACTGGTCGCTGTACGACACCCACTACACCGAGCGCTATCTCGGCACGCCGCATAACAACGCCGACGGCTACGACCAGTCCGGCGTGCTGCGCTGGGCCGACGGCATCCGCGACGGTTCCCTGCTGCTCGTGCATGGCATGGCCGATGACAACGTGCTGTTCTCGAACTCGACGAAGCTGATGTCGCAGTTGCAGCAGCGCGGCACGCAGTTCGAGCTGATGACGTATCCGGGCGGCAAGCACGGCCTGTCGGCGCCGCCGATGAAAAAACACGTCTACACGCTGATCGCCGAGTTCTTCGACCGCAAGCTGGCGCCCGAGGCCAGCGACTTAAAACCGTAGGCGCAAGCATCGTCCCGATCGTCCGTGTCGCGATCGGGACGGTGGCCTGCCATGTCTGCTGATGCCTGCGGCAAACCGTTTTCAAGAGCACAAAAAAGCCGGTCGGCAGGTACCGCCCGGCTTTTCCGGGCCGCCGCTGACGACGGCCCGGATTCCACTTCCGATTACAGCGCCTTGCCGCCGAGCTTCCAGGTCGCCTGCAGGTAGTAGCTGCGACCGATGCTGTTGAACCACGAGGTGTCGTAGTACGGATAGTTCGACCAGGTGGCGTCCTTCGGCGGCATCTTGTCAAACAGATTGTTGACCGACAGTGCCAGACGCAGATGCTCGTTGACGTCGAAGCGGGCGCCGGCATTGAAGCGCCAGGTGGCCTGCGTCCAGGCGTCGTTGTCGTAGTTCGCGACGCGGCCGAGGTAGGTGCCAAACAGGCTCGCGCCCCAGGCACCGCTGTCCCAGTTCACGCCGAAGTTGCCCTTCGTGCGCGGCAGCGTGGTGTCGCTGAAGCTCACGTCCAGCATGTTTTCGGTCGGATCGCCCGGATACAGCTGGCGCGTGTGGCGATGCACCCAGGTGTAGTTGGCGCTGAAGCGGAAGGTGCCCGCGTTCTCGGTCTGCAGGCGGTAGGCCGCGGCAAGATCGACACCCGAGGTCTGCTCGCGCGCGATGTTGATCGGGCTGAAGTGCACGCTGGTGATGTCGCCGTCGGCGTCGCGGATGACGCGCGCGAGCGCATCGACGCAGGTCGGCGAATTGATGTCCACCGGCGCGCCGGTGTCGGTCATGCCGAGGCGGCAGTTGGCTTCGGTGATGCGCAGGCGGTCGCGATCCTGCGTCTGCACCTGATTCATGATGCGGATCTTGTAGTAGTCCAGCGCCAGATCGAGGCCTTCCAGCGGCGACCACACCAGACCGGCGGTGAACGACTTGCTCGTTTCCACATTGAGCAGGCGGTTGCCGGTGTACACGTCGAAGGTGCTGATGTCGTAGCTGCCGTCGTCGTAGCAGTAGCCGTCGCTGACGCCCGGCTCCGCGCTGCGGCACTGGTAGTAGTCGGTGGCGTAGCGCGTGCGGTAGTAGTCGTTGCCGGCGAACAGATAGTGCATGTCGGGCGCGCGGAAGCCGGTGCCGTAGGAGCCGCGCATCAGCAGCGAATCGAGCGGACGCCATTCCAGACCGAGGCTGTAGGTGAACTTGCCCGGGCTGTTGCCGCTGTAGCTGTAGCGGTCGTAGCGACCGGCGACGCTGGCCTGCAGGGTCGACACGATCGGCACGCGCAATTCGCCCGCCGCGCTCCAGCGGTCGCGATCGCCGCTGCCGTCGCCGTAGCGCGGGCCGATCGTGTCGACCCTGCAGGCCAGCGTCGCCGGTCGCTACGACCGCTACAGCTACAGCGGCAACAGCCCGGGCAAGTTCAC
>JASLGB010000349.1 GCA_030150315.1 Dokdonella sp.
CGACTGCACCAGCTGCATCTGCGAGGACTTCAGGCGCGCATAGGCGCGCTCGAGCTCGGTGCCGCGCTCGGACAGGCGCGACTCGACCGAGCGCAGCACGTCGAGGACGAGGCCGGTGCCGAGGTAGCTGTCCTGCTCATCGACCAGCACGAAGTCGTCGGTGATCGGGCTGCGGATATGTGTGGCGATGGCGCGCGCGGCGTGGTCCAGTGGCGTCGTCACCGGCAGAACCAGTGGCTGCCGGTTCATCAGCGAGGTGATCGGTCGCTTCCCGTACAGCTCGCGGCCGTAGGGCATCAGCAGCACGCGCATCAGCTCGTATCGGCTGATGATGCCAGCCGGGCGGCGGCCGTCGACGATGACGAGGCTGAGCAGGCCGGCGCACTCCGGTTCGAGTATGCGTTGCGCGACATCGAGCACGCTGGTCGAGGGCGCGACCGGCGGAGTTGGCAGCCGCAGCGCCTGCAGATCCGGGGACACGGCGGCATCGGGCGCATGCGCCTTCGGAACAGTATTCATCGATTGGTTTCGCAACGTGCCGCCTGTCTGGCGGCATCCGGCTCGGGGAGGCGCGGCGACGCTAGTCGCGGTCGGCGTCAAATCCGTGACACGCGTCATGCCCAGTCGGCAGGATGTGCGACCCGTCACGTTTCCCAGTGACTTTGTTCGGCGACGCCTCAGCCGATCAGGCCCTGCTCGCGGATGCGATGGATCTCGTCGCGCAGGCGCGCGGCGTCCTCGAACTCCAGATCCTGCGCGTGCTTGTACATCTGCGCTTCGAGCTGCTTGATCTTCGCCGCGACCTGATCGGGCGACAGCGAGCGGTAGTCGGCAACCGGCTCGGCCACCTTGCGTGCGGCACCGCGTCCGCGGCCGCGCTCGGAGGCGCCCTCGGCGCGCGCGCCCTCCATCACGTCGGTGATCTTGCGCACCACCGATTTCGGCACGATGCCGTGCGCCTGGTTGTATTCGACCTGCTTTTCGCGGCGGCGGTCGGTTTCGTCCATCGCGGCCTGCATCGAGCGCGTGACGCGGTCGGCGTAGAGGATCGCGGTGCCCCGCAGGTTGCGCGCGGCGCGGCCGATGGTCTGGATCAGCGATCCGGTCGAGCGCAGGAAGCCTTCCTTGTCCGCATCGAGGATCGCCACCAGCGACACCTCGGGCATGTCCAGACCTTCGCGCAGCAGGTTGATGCCGACCAGCACGTCGAACTTGCCAAGGCGCAGGTCGCGCAGGATTTCCACGCGCTCCACGGTTTCGATATCCGAGTGCAGATAGCGCACGCGGATGCCGTGTTCTTCCAGGTATTCGGTCAGGTTCTCGGCCATGCGCTTGGTCAGCGTGGTGACCAGCACGCGATCGCCGCGCGCGATGCGTTCCTGCGCTTCGCCGAGCAGGTCGTCGACCTGAGTGCGTGCGGGCCGCACTTCCACGCGCGGGTCGATCAGGCCGGTCGGGCGCACGACCAGCTCGACGACGTTGCCGCCCGAGCGCTCGATTTCATAGGCGCCTGGCGTTGCCGAGACGAACACCGTGCGCGGCGCGCGTTCCTCCCATTCGTTGAAACGCAGCGGCCGGTTGTCGAGTGCGGACGGCAGGCGGAAACCGAATTCGACCAGGGTTTCCTTGCGCGAGCGGTCGCCCTTGAACATGGCGCCGATCTGCGGGACGGTGACGTGCGATTCGTCCACCACCAGCAACGCGTCCGGCGGCAGGTAGTCGAACAGGGTTGGCGGCGAATCGCCCGGCGCCCGCCCGGTCAGGTGGCGCGAGTAGTTCTCGATGCCGTTGCAGTAGCCGACCTCGGCCATCATCTCCAGATCGAAGCGCGTGCGTTGTTCGAGACGCTGCGCCTCGACCAGCTTGTTCGCCTTGTAGAGGTATTCGAGGCGGTCCTTGAGTTCTTCCTTGATCGTGTCGATCGCATGCAGCACGCGGTCGCGCGTGGTGGCGTAGTGCGTCTTCGGATAGACGACATAGCGTGGCACCTTGCGCAGCACGCTGCCGGTCAGTGGATCGAACAGCGACAGGTTTTCGACTTCGCCATCGAACAGCTCGATGCGCAGCGCTTCGGTTTCCGATTCGGCGGGAAACACGTCGATGACTTCGCCGCGCGCGCGATAGGTGCCGCGGCGCAACTCCATCTCGCCGCGCGTGTACTGCAGCTCGGTCAGGTGGCGGATCAGCTTGCGCTGGTCGATGCGCTCACCGCGCGCGAGGATCAGCCGCATAGAGAGGTAGTCCTCCGGGTCGCCGAGCCCGTAGATCGCCGACACGGTCGCGACGATCAACGCATCCGGCCGCGACAGCAGTGCTTTGGTTGCAGACAGGCGCATCTGCTCGATGTGGTCGTTGATCGAGGCGTCTTTCTCGATGTAGGTGTCGCTGGACGGGACGTAGGCTTCCGGCTGGTAGTAGTCGTAGTAGCTGACGAAGTACTCCACCGCGTTGCGCGGAAAGAACTCCTTGAACTCGCCGTAGAGCTGAGCCGCGAGTGTCTTGTTCGGCGCCATCACGATGGTCGGTTTCTGGATGCGCTCGACCAGGTTGGCGATGGTGAAGGTCTTGCCCGAGCCGGTCACGCCCAGCAGCGTCTGCTGCGCGAGACCCGCCTCGAACCCGTCCGTCAGGCGCGCGATCGCATTCGGCTGGTCGCCTGCCGGCTTGAACGGGGAAACGAGCTGGAAACGGTCGGACATCGGGGCTCCGTGCGGGCGACTGGTTGCTATTTGTTCGGGGGCAGACGGCTGGCGCCATGCAGCGGGCTTTTCCTACAGGCGCCAAGGTCGGGCGGCCATCGTGACCGGAACCGTGCCTGCCTAGCATGGCATCACACCCAAGTGGAGGCACGCCATGCAGAAGTCCATGCTCAAGCCGCGTGGTTTCACGCTGATCGAGGCGCTGATCTCCATCGCGATCCTGGCCACCCTGCTGACAATTGGCGCTCCGACCTGGAACGGCCTGTTCGGGCGCTCCCAGGTCGGCGTTGCCCGCAATGCGCTGCACGCCGCTCTCAGCGAGGCGCGCATCGCGGCCGTCAGCCGAGGCATGCCGGTGGTCGTGTGCCCAAGCTTCGACCAAAGCTCCTGCACGCGCTCCACTCAGTGGCAGATCGGCTGGATCGCCTTCGTCGATGCCGACCACGACATGGAGCGCGGTGACGACGAACCGGTGCTGGTGGTCGGGCAGGCCGGCGCGAGTGGCGTCACGGTGCTCGGTTCCAGCGGCCGGCCCCGCATCCGCTTCCAGCCGGACGGCAGCGCCAGCGGCACCAATCTCAGCCTTACCGTCTGCGAGCGGGCATCCGGCGCACAGGCCGCGAGCCAGCTTGTGCTCAGCAACGCCGGCCGCGCCCGTACCGGCGCTCCGACTCCCGCGCAGGCAGCGGCCTGCCTTGCCGTCGCGGGTTGATGGAACATTCATCGACGGAACGCTTGACGAACGTGTGCGATGCCGACAGAATTCGCGGCTCGCCCGAATAGCTCAGCCGGTTAGAGCACTTGACTGTTAATCAGGGGGTCGTTGGTTCGAGTCCAACTTCGGGCGCCATCTTCAAAGGCCAGCAAGTCATTGCTGGCCTTTTTTTTTCCGGAATCGAGAACGAAACGCCTGATTGACGTTCAACTCGCCGCCCCGGCCAGAGGTACAGTGCCGGTACCGGAGCGCCTCATGGCAACGATTGTACGAACGCCGTCCGAGACCTGGAAGGCGGTCATCCGCAAGCAAGGGTGGCCCACCACGTCCAAGACGTTCCGCACCAAGCGTGACGCCGAGGACTGGGCGCGCCGCACCGAAGACGAGATGGTACGCGGCATCTACATCGAGCGTGGCGCGTCCGAGCGCCTCACGCTCGCCGTAGCGCTGGATCGCTACCTCTCCGAGGTGATCCCGACCAAGAAGCCCGCCACGCAGCAGACCGAGGTTGAGCGGGCAAAGCCCCTGCGCGAGTTCTTTGGCAAGTACGCCTTGGGAGCCATCACTCCTGACCTGGAGGCGCGCTATCGCGACCTGCGACTAGCGACCCCTAATTCCCGGCAACCCCGCGCCCGGCCCAAGACGCCGCTCCTGCTGTCCGCGTCGACCGTTCGCCTGGAGCTCGCGCTACTCGGCCACCTGTTCACCACCGCGATCCGCGAATGGCGCCTAGGGCTGGTACTGAATCCCGTCGCGCAGGTGCGAAAGCCTAAACCTGCCGAGGGGCGAGACCGGCGTCTAGTGCGGCCGAAGAAAGAGCACTGCTCGCCGCGGTAGATGCTCACTCGAACCCGATGCTCGGCTGGATCGTCCCGTAAGCTTGTTCTCCGAGCCCCGGCCAGGCTTGCCGCCGTTGCGCTCGCCGCCGAGATAGGCGTCGTCGACCTGCACGAAACCGTCCAGTTGGCGGGATTCCTCGCGTTCGGTCATGGCCTGCATGATCTTGTGCTTGATCTTCCAGGCCGTGCGATAGCACACGCCGAGCTGGCGCTTGAGTTCCAGTGCCGACAGATTGGTCTTGCTCGCCGTCAGCAGGTGCATGGCCAGGAACCACGTCGTCAGCGGCACCTTGGACGCCTCGAACAGCGTGCCGCTGGTGAGGGTGGTCTGGTGACGACAAGCGCGACACTGGTAGTAGACCCGGCCTTCGCGCCGAAAGCGCGAACGCGGCCTGCCGCCGCAGCATGGGCAACGAAATCCCTGCGGCCAGCGGGCCTTGTAGAGCGCCCGGTAGCACTTGGCCTCGGTACCGTAGTCGCGCAAGAACTCCGCCAGCGACAGCCCCGGTTGGAACTGAACCCAGTTCATCGCCATGATCGACTCCCGCGTCAGAACAGGGCGGCCACCGTGCGCTCTGCCCGTCGCACATCCTGCGACGCGCGGCTGAGGTTCGTCGCTAATCAGGTCAAGATTTGGACACGGGCCGGAACGGCACCACCTTGTTGTCTTGCGCCGAATGAATCTCAGTCGGCGTCGGAGCTGCTTTCAGTCGTGCGAACTCGACGACGTTGGTCTTGCCTTGGAAGTAACCTTCGGGCAACCCGGCGAGTGCTTCAACGTCAACCGCCGCCAGTCCGATGTGTCTTGGGATAGCTCCCAAGGGCATAACCTTCTCTTCGACCAACAGATCAATGGTGCGACGAAGCAGGCGAGGCTGCTCGGGTTTGCGATCACCATCACCGGGTTCCGATTTCGCGCCCCAACGAGCAGAGCGACGCTTGAAAAGTATCAAAGCACCATCTTCATCCAGCAGATCAAGTGCCTTCAGGCGCATGATGATCGCTGCAGCAGATACGCCCCATCGGTGCTTCAGTAGCAGCAAATCATCCAGTGTCGGTGGTACGCGAACCTCGGTGGCAAACGTTTCTGCAGGCAGCAAAAATGCGCCCGCGAAACGATGAGCCTGCTGCTCCATCAGTTTGTGACGAGCGCTATCCGTGGTGCGTTGAATGTGACGATGCAGAACGAGATGTCCGACCTCATGAGCAAGATCGAAGCGACTGCGATACCCATTGTCTTTGTCAGCGGACAAGAGAACGAGAGGGCGGCCCAATGCCTTGCTCCACGCCGAAAGCCCCTCAATCTGTGCGATGCCAGTCTCCTCCCGAACAAGGATGATCCCGGCGCCTTCCACGGCAAGCGCCAGGTCTTGAATCGCCGACCGGCCTAGGCGCCATAGATCACGGCATTCGCAGGCCGCCCTCTCGATGTCCTCGGCGGTGATTTCTTCCGGGGAGGTGTAATTGCGGGAGGGCAAATTGACGATGGGATAATCCACATACTCCATCAAGGCTGTGGCCACATCCTGAGCCCACTCAAGGCGGGCCTCGAGCATTGCTCGTGCTGCAACGTGTG
>JASLGB010000431.1 GCA_030150315.1 Dokdonella sp.
TCTCGTTGTCGTGGAAGCGCGAGCGCTGCACGGTCAGGTTGGCTCCTTCCTGACGAATGCCGGCGCCGTTGCGGTCGGGCACGCGGCAGCCGCTGAATTCGATGTTGTCGACCGTGGTGTCATCGCCCGCGATGACCCAGATCGCCTTGCCTTGCGCGCTGCGCCCGGCGGCGTCGATGCGTGGCCGACCGTTGACGCCGCGCAGGGTCAGACGGTGCGTGCTCCAGGCGCAGACATCGCCGGCGTAGTTGCCGCCCGCTTCGATGAGGATCGTGTCACCCGCTGCCGCCGCCGCGATTGCGGTGTAGGGCGTGGCGTATTCGGCGCCGGGACCGACGTGTCGCGTTGCCGCCGACGCCGGCAGCGTCAGCGCAATGCCTGCGAGGATCACGGGCCAGGTCGTCATCTGCCTTCTCCAGGTCGCCACCGGCCCATGATGCCGCCACGCGACCGCGTGCGCACACTTGACGGCCAGCGCATTCCGGCTCGCAATAGAGCCCTTTCCGCGGAGACCGCACGATGCGCCTTCACCGACTTGCCCTGCTCTGCGCCGGCGTTGCGCTGCCGTTCGCCAGCGCCGCCGTTGCCGCACCGGTCACCTACGAGATCGACCCGTCGCACACCTACCCGAGCTTCGAGGCCGACCACATGGGCCTGTCGACCTGGCGCGGCAAGTTCAACCGCAGCAGCGGCACCATCGTGCTGGACAAGGCCCAGCGCAGCGGACTGGTCGACGTGCGCGTGGACATCGACAGCGTCGACTACGGCATGGACGAGATGAACGAGCACGCGCGCGGCGCGTCCATCCTCGATGCCTCCCGGTTTCCGCAGGCCGCCTACAAGGGCCGGCTGGAAGGATTCAAGAACGGCCTGCCGTCGCTCGTCGTCGGCGACCTGACCTTGCATGGCGTGACGCGACCGCTGGAACTGCAGATCCGCTCGTTCAAATGCATGCCGCATCCGATGAAGAAACGCGAAGTCTGCGGTGCCGATGCGCTGGCGACCTTCGACCGCTCGCAGTTCGGCATCGATGCCGGGCGCCAGTACGGCTTCGACATGAAGGTGACCCTGCGCATCCAGGTCGAGGCGCTGCAAAAGGCGGAATAAGCCGCGCAGTTGCCGCAGCGCGCTGTCGCCGCGCTGCACTCGCGTGCCCGACGCGAAAGCCGCGCGAAAGACGCCCGGCCCAAGCTAGCGGCCAGCCTGGCAGGCCGCGCGTGCGCGACATTGCCGGCACCACTTCCCACGGATTTGCTGGCGTTTCAATGATCAAGCCCTCGGAATTCCATCTGCGTGGCGGCCGCGCTGGCGTGCTGCTGATCCACGGCCTGACCGGCACGCCGACGGAAATGCGCTTCGTCGGCAACGGCCTGAACCGCGCCGGTTTCACCGTGCACGGCATGCAGCTTGCCGGACATTGCGGCGACAGCGACGACCTGCTCGCCACCGGCTGGCGCGACTGGGTTGCCAGCGTGCACGAAGCGGCCGACCGACTGCGCGACCAGGTCGACCATCTGTTCGTCGCCGGCCTGTCGATGGGCGCCGTGCTGGCGCTGAAGCTCGCCATCGACCGCCCGGAAGAAGTCGACGGCCTCGGTCTTTATGGCACCACCTTTTTCCACGACGGCTGGGCCACGCCGGCGATCGGCCGCCTCGCTTTCCTGCTGCCGCTGCTGACCACGCTTGGCATCGGCCGCCATCGCGTCTCCGAAGAAGTCGAGCCCTACGGCATCAAGGACGAGCGCATCCGCACGCGCATCGTCGGCGCCATGCTGTCAGGCGACAGCCAGGCTGCCGGACTTGCCGGCTTTCCGTGGCCGTCGCTGGCCGAGTTCCAGCGCCTGTCGCTGCACGTGCGCAGCCGCCTCGGCCGCGTGCGCGCGCCGGTTCTGGCGGTGCACTCGTCCCACGACGACGTCGCATCGCTGCGCAATGTGCGCGCGGTCGAGCGCGGCGTGAACGCGCCGGTCGAGAAGCTGCTGCTGGAAAACAGCTACCACATGGTCACCGTTGACCAGGAACGCAGCAAGCTGATCGAGCGCTCCGCCGAATTCTTCCGGGGCATCGCCGATCGCACGCCGATCGACCTGCCCCACGGCAGCGCGATCGCCGGTTCGCTCGACGGATGAGCAAGGCCGACGGCGCGTTCCGCGCCCTGCTCGAACCGCCCGCACTGGTACGACATTTCCTGTCGCATCCGCCGACGGATGGCTTCGGCACGCCGTTTCAGGCACGGCGCCTGCCGTCGGGAACGCCGATCTTCATCGCGCGCTTCGACCTGCTGACAACCGCCGACGACGCACTGCGCCAGCGCGTTTCGCGCCTGCCGCTGTATCGCTGGTGGAGCCGCCTGCTGCGACCGCGCACCTGCTTCGTCGGCACCACGGTATCCGAATACGCGCTGCTGCCGGCCGCTGCGGATGCCGACGCGCTGGTGCGCGAATGGCGCAGCGCCGAGGAGGCGCGCCAACCGTTCCTGATCGTCAAGGATCTTCCGCAGGAATCGCCCCTGCTCGATCAGGCCAGCAATACGCTGGCGCGCGATGTCGCGCGGGCGTGCGAGCGCGAAGGCTTCGTCCTGCTCGAAGGACAGGCGCTGGCCTGGGTTCCGATCGACTTCGAATCGACCGACGACTACCTCGCCCGACTGTCCTCGGGACGCCGCAAGGACATCCGCCGCAAGCTGCGCGCACGCGGCGGACTGGAAATCGAAGAGATCGCCACCGGCAACGCCTTCTTCGCCGATGCCGCGGTGCGCGCGGAGTTCTACGCCCGCTATCTGGAAGTCTTCGCACAGAGCGAAATCCACTTCGACCGCCTGACGCCGGAATTCTTCGATGCTCTGCTGCAGGATGCGTCCAGCGGCGGCATCGTGGTCACCTACCGCCACCTGGGCGAACTGATCGGCTGGAACCTGTGCTTCGTGGTCGGCGACGCGCTGGTCGACAAGTACGTCGGCTTCCGCTATCCGGCTGCCCGCGAGCACAACCTGTACTTCGTCAGCTGGATGCACAACCTCGACATCGCGGTGCGCCACGGCTTGTGCTGCTATGTCGCCGGCTGGACCGACCCGGAGATCAAGTCCTATCTCGGTGCGCGCTTCACCTTCACCCGCCACGCGGTGCGGCCGCGCAGCCGCCTACTGCGCGCCGCGCTGCGCCGCCTCGGCGGCCATTTCGAGAGCGACCGCGCCTGGGCCGATGCCAAGGCCGCGGAGGCACGCGCACCCGATGACCCGTCCTGACGCGCCGCTGGTCCTCGACTTCGACCGCTCGGTCGGCGCGCTGCCCGGCGCGACCGTGGTCGACCTCGCCGACTGGCAGGAGGCGATCCGCTTCGGC
>JASLGB010000447.1 GCA_030150315.1 Dokdonella sp.
GGATACGCGCCCCGCGCGTATCCGGTGCCGACGATGCCGCGCTGGAGCGTTTCCAGGCCGTCCTGCGCCGCGATCCCGACAACGAGGGAGCGAAGGCCGGTCTGCGCAAGGTCGCGCAGGCTTTCGTCGTGCGCGCCAATGCCGCCATCGACGACGCCAATGCGGGCGCGGCCGACAAGCTGCTGGCGCAGGCGACGGCGCTGGCACCGGATCTGCCCGATCTGCGCGCCGCGCGCATCAACCTGCGCGAACTGCGCGAGCGTCTGGCGATCGGTGCCGAACGCCTGGCGCCGACACCGGCGCAGGTCGAGCGCCTGCGCCAACTGGTCAGCGAGGCCGCCGCGGCGGACGCGGCCGGCAACCTGATCCTGCCGCCGGGCGACAGCGCATGGGACAAGTACCGCGCCGCGCTGGCGATCGACGGCAACGACCGCGCCGCCCTCGACGGCATCGCGCGCCTGCCCGCGCGGGCCAAGCATTTGTTCGCGCAGGCGCTGAGTGACGGCGCGCCGCAGCGCGGCCTGCTGTTGCTGGACGCCCTGCGCCAGACCGCGCCCGGCGACGGCGCCATCGGCCCGATGGCCGAGCGGCTTGCCAATGCCTTCCTCGATCAGGCGGACGCGCGCCTCGGCGAGGGGCGTCGGACCGACGCCGCGCGTGCGCTCGGTTCAGCGCGCGAGTTGAGTCCACACAATCCGCGCCTGACGCCGCTGGAAGCGCGGATGCACGCCTTGCCCGAGAAGTCCTGACCGGCGCGTTCCGACCGGCGCGAGGCTCGCCTCCGTTCGCGTCGGATTGCCGAGAGTTGCCGCCATGTGCCTGCTGCTGATCGCCGTCGATGTCGTGCCCCGGGTGCCGATGCTGCTGCTCGGCAATCGCGACGAGTTCCATGCACGCGCCAGCGCCGCGGCCGCGCCGTGGAGTGAGGATCCCCGCGTCGTCGGCGGACGCGACCTGCGTGCTGGCGGTTCGTGGCTGGCGGTGCGCGACTCGGGCCGCTTCGCCGCGGTGACCAACCTGCGCACCGGCGTGCCGGCGACGGCACCGCGTTCGCGCGGCGACCTGGTGCGCGGATTCGTGCTTGGTCACCAGTCGCCGTTGTCGTGGCTCGAGCGCCTGCGCGCCGAGTCGGACGAGTACGGGCCGTTCAATCTGGTCGTCGGCGATGCGAGCGGAACCTTCGTCTTCGGCGGCGGCGAGCGGCGTGTATTTGAGCTCGGCAGCGGCGTGCACACGGTCAGCAACGGTGCGATCGGCGTGCACTGGCCGAAGACGACGCGGCTGCGGCAGCGCTTCGAGCAATGGGTATCGGACGGCGACGGCAGCGACGAGGGGCGCCTGCTCGACCTGCTGCTGGACGACGCACAGCCACCGGATTCCGCGCTGCCGGATACCGGTGTGGGCCTGGCGTTGGAACGCATGCTGGCGCCGGTGTTCATCCGCGGCGACAGCTACGGCACGCGTGCCGGGACGCTCGTCCTGCGCCATGCGGATGGTCGGATCCTGTTGCGCGAGCGACGCTTTGGTCCTGCCGGCCGCTTCGATGGCGACACGCGCTGGGCCGGCGCGGTCGGGCAGGGTTTTGCCTCAGTTGCCGCAGACGCCGCAGCCGATCCCGGCTGAAGACATCCTGCGACGCCCCGTATCCGACTGCCGGCGTGCGCTTGCGGTCGCGCCGGCGCAGCGGAATCGGCTGCGCCGCATTCAGGCCAGCAGGCCGCGCAAGGCTTCACGCGCGGTGGCGAACGAAAAATGCCGCTCGACGTTGGCCAATCCGTTCTGCGACAGGCGGTTCCACAGCGCCTCGTCGTCGTACAGGCGCAGCACGGCGGCGGCGAACTGCGCCGGATCGTCGGCCACCAGCACGTCCTCGCCCGGTGCCACATGCATGCCTTCGACCGCCGGCGTGGTCGCGACGACCGGCAGGCCGCAGCTCATCGCCATATTGACCTTGCCCTTGACACCCGCGCCGTAGCGCAACGGCGCGACCGAAATGCGGCAGCCGTCCATGTACGGCTGGATGTCCTCGACGAAGCCATGCACCTGCACCTGCTCGTCGGCGAGCGCGCGGATCGCATCCGGCACCTTGCTGCCGATGACGTGGAAGCGCACCTCGGGTCGCTGCGCGCGCACCTGCGGGAACACTTCGCGCACGAACCATTCGACCGCGTCGGTGTTCGGCGGATGCTGGAAGCCGCCGACGAAGACCAGGTCGCGGCGCTCGCCGAACGGATGGCGGCAGCCATGGATCTCGTGCACGTTCGACAGCACCTCGACGCGCGCGCCGGGTGCTTCGCGCGCGAGCAATTCCTGCTCGACCGGGCTGACCACGAGGGTCACGTCGGATTCGCGGATCAGTTTCAGTTCCTGCGCGCGCGTGGTTTCGGCGTGGCGCGCGAGTTCGGGCTTTCCTTCCAGCTCGGCCGCACGCTGCTCGCGCAGGTAGTGCAGGTCGACCGTGTCGAAGGCGAGCCGCGCCTGCGGCGCGAACAGGCGCACGAGGCCGAGATAGCTGGC
Organism: Dokdonella sp.; assembly: GCA_030150315.1. GTDB lineage: Bacteria > Pseudomonadota > Gammaproteobacteria > Xanthomonadales > Rhodanobacteraceae > Dokdonella_A. Next base: position 2,518 of record JASLGB010000447.1, read on the forward strand.
CGCGACGTAGTGGCGCGACAGCACGACCAGATCGAACTCGCTGCCGCGCTCGCGCAGCAGCTTGACCGGGTCCTGCGCATAGGGCGCGTACAGCGATTCGACGCCGAGTGCCTGCAACGCCGCGGTATAGCGTTCGACCCAGAGCCGGTTCTCCGGCAGGAAACTGGTCTGGCAACCGAGGTCGGACAACACGCGCATCAGGTTGACCATGCGCAGCGAACCGGAATCCTGATCCGGCGTCGGCGTGGTCGCGTCGACGATCAGCACGCGCTTGGTGGCGCGATGCGAGGCGGCCAGTCCGATCGGTGTGCCGGGTTTCGGCTGGCGCGCGAGCGCCTGCTTCCACTTGTCGCGGAATTTTTCCTGGTTGACGACCTGGTAGCGCTTGATGCCGCTGCCGGTGTCGGTGCCCGAGGTGATGCCCTCGAAATGCACGACCGTCGCCGCCGGTTCGCAATAGACCTTGAGCCCCGCCGCGCGCACGGCGAAGGCGAGGTCGGTGTCTTCGTAATAGGCCGGCGTGTAGCGCGTGTCGAAGCGGCCGAGCCGCTCGAACAGGTCGCGGCGCAGCAGGATCGCCGCGCCGGAGCAGTAATCGACCTCGCGGCGGAAGCCGTAGCGCGGATCGGTCGGATCCTCGAACCGGCCGTAGTTCCAGCCGGAGCCGTCGTCGAACACGATGCCGCCGGCTTCCTGCAGGCGGCCGTCGGGATAGACCAGCTTGGCGCCGACCAGGCCGGCCTGCGGCGCTTCGTCGAGGCAGCGCACCAGTGCCTCGAGCCAGCCGTCGGTGACGACGGTGTCGTTGTTGAGAAACAGCACCAGCTCGCCGCGTGCGGCGGCGGCACCGGCGTTGCACGAGCCGATGAAGCCGAGGTTCTGCTCGTTGCGCAGCAGGCGCACGCCGTCGATCTCGGCCAGACGTTGCGGAGTCGCGTCGCTGGAGCAGTCGTCGACGACGATGACCTCGAACGGAACCTCGCTGGCCTGTTCGGCGATCGAGCGCAGGCAGGCCGCGGTGTAGGCGATCTTGTTATAGACCGGCACGATGATCGACACGCGCGGCGTGGCGCTGGTCGGCAGCGCGAACGGCGCGAAATCCTCGCCCGGTTCCGCGTACGTCGTGCGCGGCTGCAGCGGGACGCGACGCAATTCCTGCGCGATGCGCCGGAGCGTGCCGGCGAGGCCGCGCTGGGCGAGGCTGCCGCGCGTGCGCGAGACGAGGGTGCGCAGGTGCAGGCTGCGGTAGACCACGCTTGCGCGCAGCGTGCGCAGGCGCGCCTTGGCCGCACGCAGCGGGCGCGTCAGGCGCCACGAGGCGCTGGCCAGTATCTGTTCGTAATGCGGCTTGATGTCCTGC
>JASLGB010000010.1 GCA_030150315.1 Dokdonella sp.
TGCGTGCCGACGGCACGGCCAAGCCGGTGCAGAACCAGCGCCCGCAGCGCCACGCTCGTCGTCCACATGTGTCCAACGGTGCGGATGCCAATCCGGCAGCGCGCAAGAAGAAGCCGCGTCGTCGCGGTGGCCAGCAGACGCGCCCGGCCTGAGGCTCAGTCAGCGTCAGGGCGGCGGCGCTTCGTCGTCCGCCCTGACCCGTCGACGGCGGAACGCGCGCTCCAGTCGTCCGCCCAACCCGAGCACCAGCGCGCCGAGAAGGAAAGCCAGACCCAGCGGCTTCCACACGCCCAGTCCGCAGGCCACGCCAAGTAGCGCCGTCACCCAGATCGTCGCCGCCGTGGTCAAGCCGGAAATGCGGTGCTGCTCCGGCGCATGCAGGATGACGCCCGCTCCGAGGAAGCCGATGCCGGTCAGGACGCCCTGCACCACGCGGCTGAGCGCATCCAGATGCTGCGGAAAACCGGCATCCGCCGGCGGCAACGTCACCAGCACGATCAAGGCGGCCCCGAGGCTGACCAGAGCGTGCGTGCGCACGCCGGCCGGCTTGCGGTGCATGTCGCGGTTGAGGCCGATCGCCCCGCCTACCAGCACGGCGGCGGACAATCGCAGCACCAGTTCCAGCGCTTCCATCGGCGCGCCTCCTTTCATCGAGCCTCAGTCTGGAACAAGGCCGGACGCGGCTGCAATGCTCAGGAATCGGCCAGCGCGCGCAGCAGCGGGCGCCGGAACGCGACCGGCTCGCAGCGCGTGACCGTCGTCCTTTGCATGCCATGCCAATGCGCGCATTCGGCGATCGCCCGCGCCACCGAAGCGGCCATTGCCTCGTCCGCCGCAACGCCGTCTTCCAGATACAGGGCCTTCACCTCGAACACGCCGTCAGCGCGATGCGCTTTCGCGTCCACGCGCCCGACAAGACGCCCGGCGCGCAGGATCGGCAGCACGAAGTAGCCGTACTGGCGCGTGGGCGCAGGCGTGTAGCACTCCAGCCGGTAGTCGAAGCCGAACATCGCGGCGGCACGGTCGCGGTCCCACACGACAGGATCGAACGGCGACAACAGGCAGGCATGGGTTGCACGCAAGCGCCCTGCCCCGGCTTGCGAGAGCCACTCATCGTGCGCCGCATGCACATAAGCGGGCGCTCCCCATCCGGCGACGTCGACACGGCGAAGCTCACCGGAGTCGACGAAAACGTCCAGATCGCCATCCTTGAGCCTGCGCCCGCTGCGAAAGTAGTCGTTGATCCAGCGCGCCTGCGTGATGCCGAGCGCCCGCACCGCTGCGGACACGAATCCGTGCGACCAGTCGGTTTCGGTGTCGTGCGTCAGCGGCGCGGCGTGAGCGCAATGCCCATGCGAGCGCGCGTTCTCCAGCACGCGCTCGCTGAGGTCGTAGACGCGCTGGAAATTGTCGCGGCGGGCAATCATCAGATCGCCTAGTGCGAACAGCGCCTCCAGCCAGCGCTTCTCGTTTTTCCAGCCCCACCAGCCGCCGCGGCTGCCGTCCTTGCGTTCGAAATCCGAGGACTTCACCGGCCCGTGCTCGCGGATCCGCGCCAGCAGCTGGCGCATGCCGTCGGCGTGATCCTGCCGCGTGCGTTCGGCGATCCGCATTGCCCAATGCCGTTTTCGCGCGTCCTGCCCGGCGTGCGCGCGATGCAGGGCAAAGTCGGCGGACGGCGCGAAGCAGGCCTCGTGCGCCCAGCACTCGAACAGCGCGCCCTCGGCCAGCAGTTCCTCCAGCCACCTCGACGGATACGCGCCCAGCCGCGAAAACAGGACCAGATACGGACTGCGCGCGACCACATGGATCGTGTCGATCTGCAGCACGCGCATGCGGGCAATCGCGGCGAGCACATCGTCCCTGCGCGCGCGACGGCGCGGACGCGTCAAGAGGCCCTGCGCGGAAAGATGCAGGTTGCGGGCTTGCTGAGCGGAAAGGCGCTGCGTCAAGGGGCGGCATGGATGACGGTGATCGCGCCATCCTCGTGCAAAGGCGGACGCTGCGCCAGCGCCTCGGGACAAGGCGCCACGCCGCGTTCCTGCAGTAAGCTGGGCACTTCCAACGAAATCGCGGAGCGCCCATGAAACGCGTCACCGGCCTTGGCGGCATCTTCTTCAAATCCAGGGACCCCAAAGCGCTGAGCGCCTGGTACAGCCGGCGCCTCGGCATCGACATCGAGGAATGGGGCGGCGCGGTGTTCCACTGGAAAGGGCCGGCCAACCCCGACGGCGTGGGCACGACGATCTGGAGCCCGTTCCCCGACGACGCCAGCCACTTCAGCGCGCCGTTCATGATCAACTACCGCGTGCATGACCTGCACGCGCTGCTGGAGACGCTGCGCGCCGAGGGCGTCCAGGTCGAGGAAGCCGTGGAAGAGTCGGAGTACGGCAAGTTCGGCTGGGTCATCGACCCGGACGGAAACCGGGTCGAACTCTGGCAGCCTCCCGAGGGGCGCTGAGGAGCGGCCCCGATGGCCGCTCCCCTGCCGATCACTTCCGCGCCGCGAGGATCGCGCCGAGCCGATCCGGCGTCCCCGGAATGCGCTCCAGGTGCGGGTAACGCAAGCCGCCGCGGTAATCGATGCGCACGCTGCGGTACTCGTCGCCGTTCTTGACCAACAACTCCAGCGGCTTTGCTTCCTTGGTCGCGGCAATCGCCGTCTTCAGCCGGTCGGCCGTGAATTCGCGGCCGTTCACGGCGATCACGCTGCCGTTCGGCGCGATTCCCGCCTTGAAGGCGGGGCCGTCCCACAGCACGTCGCTGATGCTGCCATTGGCGCCCAGGGTCAGCCCGATCGAGGTCGAGAGGGCGATCGACTTGCGGCCGGCTTCGGCCTGCTTCTGGAAGTCGCTCGGCGTGTCCTTGTAGACCAGCTTCCAGCCGGACGCGACGATGCCGTCAAGCGGCGGCGCCTCGGCATCGATGCGCTCGCGCAGGAACTTGCCCCATTCGTACGGCGCGACGCCGTTCAACGCCGCGACCACGTCCTCGAACACGTAGGGCTTGACGTTCGAGTCGCCGTTGTCGACGCCGAAGAAGGCGCGTGCGAAGTCGTCGAGCGAGCGCTTTTCTCGCGTGAGTTCGCGCAGTTTCGCGTCCACCGCCAGCCACACCAGCTGACCGCCGCGGTAGTACTCCTCGCTCATCTGGAAGTTGCGGTAAGGCAGCGCGCGGCGGCCGGCGATGACCGGATCGTTGGTCGTGTCCTGGATGTTGCGCCACGCAAAACCCGGGCGCTCGTCGGCATAGGCCGATACCACCATGGCAAGGTTGTCGCGCGCCTGCTCCGGCGTCACCAGCCCGGAGCGCGCCGCCAGCACATTGCCCCAGTACTGGGTCTGGCCTTCGTACACCCACAGCAGCGAGCCTTGCATCGGCACGTTGAAATTCGGCGTGGCCAGATCTGCCGGACGGCGGAACTTGCCGTTCCAGGAGTGCGTGTATTCGTGCGCGAGCAGGTCTCGACCGAAGGCATTTCTGTCCCATTCGGTGAAATAGCCGGGCGTTCGCGTATTTTCGCTGGAGCGCTGGTGCTCCAGGCCGATGCCGCCGAGCTGGCTGGTCAGCGCGAACAGGAATTCGTAGCGATCGTAGTGGTACGAGCCGAACAGCTTGGCCGCCTGCTGCACGAGACGCTTGTGCGCATCGATCTGCTCGGGCTTCGCCTCAAGACTCTTGGGCTCGTCCGCAAAGATGTTCAGGTGCACCGGCGGGGTTCCGCCGAGATCGACGCGCTTGTAATGCAGGCCGGCGAACATCGGCGAGTCCACCAGCACCTCGAAGCTGACCGGCTTGAACGCGACCACGCCGTTCGAGGCGGCGGCTGCGCCCTGCGATTCCAGCGCGGTGGCGAACTGCCAGCCGGCGGGCAGCTTCACGCTCGGAGCCACCGTGATGCGGCTGGCGTTGTGGCCGGCCGGGTACAGCGCCACCGTGTT
>JASLGB010000053.1 GCA_030150315.1 Dokdonella sp.
CGTCCCGGTTCCGGTTCCGGTTCAGGCTCCGGTGTCGCAGCCGAAGCCGGCCCCCGTACCGGTCGCGGCTCCGGCAGCGGCGCACGCTGCGGCTCCGGTTGCGGCGGTTCCCGCACCGGCTGCCAAGCCGGTCGCCAAGCCCGCTCCGTCGCTGGTTTCCCTGCCAGCGGCAGCGGAGCCGGCGGCAGCCGATGACGAGGCTGTTCGTGACCGCATGCGCCAGTCGCTGATCGAAGGTCGCGCGGCGCAGGGGCCGATGCCGGTATCGGCCCTCGCCTCGGGCGACGTGGTCTACGTCGACGGCCCGGTGCGCGGCGTGGTTCGCCGCGAAGGCACCAAGGCGATGCTGTACTGGCTGGAGGGCGACGTGGACCTGCGCCGCAGCGAGCTGAAGCCGCTGGCCGCCAACCGCTACCAGGTACTCGGTTCGATCATCGGCGAGGGCACGTTGCGCCCCGAGTTCGACACCTCGGCCGCCGAGCTGGTGGCGAAGGTCCCGGGCGATGGCACGGCCGAGCGACTGAAGCTGGAGCAGACCTACAACAACGGTCGCAACATCCGCGACCTGCTGAGCCCGACGCAGCTGGTGGCGGGCGACGTGCTGTACGCCAGTGGCGATGCCGTGGTCATCGCGCGCCGCGAAGGCAGGAACCTGTCGCGCTACTGGCTCGATGGACAGCTGGATCTGCGCCAGTCGGCGATTCGCGCGGATGGCGAAGGCAAGTACCGAGTGGTTGGCAACGTCGCGCGCTGATCGCACTGCAGTTGCCTGGCAACGAAAAACGCCGCGCCTGGAAGGGCGCGGCGTTTTTCATTTCCGGATCGGACGGAAGCTCAGGCGTTGACTTCGATGCGGCGCTTGCGCAGCCAGATCGCGGCGGCGATGAGCACCACGCCGGCAGCGGCGCCGACCCACACGTCGACCGATCCCAGCACGGCGTACACGTTTGACGGATCGAAGGCGCCCACGACGTGCGCGTCGTTGGCGATGTCGAGCGAAATCCGCGATTTGGCCAGGTTGAATTCGCCGCCTGCCAGCCAACTGCCGGGAAACACGCTGCCCAGCAGTCGGCCCAGCGCATAGCCGAGCGGGAAATTGCCGGCCAGATGCGGCGCGCCGAGCAGGCCGAGCCACTTGTCCGCGACCACCACGATGATCGGAACCAGGACCGCCCAGACAAACGGCTTGCTGCGGACAAAGGCCGACCAGAACAGCAGCCAGCCCACCGCGGGCAGCATCCACAGTGCGCCGATCGGCAGCATCGCGACGAAGCGCGCAAACATGCCGAGCGGGTGCGAGGCCCAGACCAGCGGCAACAGATTGACGCCGTGCAGGGCGACCCAGGCGCAGAGCAGGGCCAGCAGGACGAGATAGGCCGCAGTCGCGATCACCAGCGCGATCAGCGGCATCACGAACATGGCCGACAAGGCTTTCGAGAGCACCGTCTCGGTGTCCGACAACGGCAGCGACTTCCAGAACAGGATGCTGCGGTCGCGGCGATCGTCGTAGAGCGCGCCGAGCAGGTAGAAGAACGTCACGAAGAACAGGCCAATGCTGGTGATGCCGACGAAGACCACCTGCATCATGTCGAGGGCATTGGCCACCTTGGCGATCGCGGATGCGTCCAGGCGCTGGCGCAATTCACCGAGCGGCACGCCGAACTGGATGTGGCTGTCGCTGACGCCGCGCAGTTCCGCGCTGACGATGCCGATCAGGGTCAGCAGCATGATCACGGCCATGGTCCAGAACGGGGTCCACAGGAATCCGCCACGGTGTTCCCAGTATTCGCGCTTGAGAAGCAGCGGCAGGTGGTTCATGCGTAGGTTCCTTTCATGGTGGCGACGAACAGGTCGGCGACGCTGGGTTTGTGCAGTTCCCCCAGGTTCGCCAGTCGCGAGCGTTCGATGCCGTCGAACAGGAAGATCGACTTGCCGAAAATCTGTCGTTCGTTGATCGGGCCGAGCGCGCGCGCTTCGGCGACGCGGTCCGGGTTGACCATGACCTCCGCATAGCGCTCGCCGACTTCGTCCATGGTTGCGGCCAGTGCGATGCGACCGTCGCGGATGAACATCAGGTCGGTCAGGATGTGCTCGATCTCCTCGACCTGGTGCGTGGTCACGATGATCGTTTTCTGTTCGTCGAAATAGTCCGACAGCAGGCTTTCGTAGAAGGCCTTGCGGTAGAGGATGTCCAGGCCCAGCGTCGGCTCGTCCAGCACCAGCAGCTTTGCGTCGATCGCCATGACCAGGGCCAGATGCAACTGCACGATCATGCCCTTGGACAGCTCGCGCACGCGCATGCCCGGTTCCAGCTTGGTGTGGACGAGGAAATTCAGGCATTTCTCGCGCGAGAACCGCGGATGCACGCCGCCGACGAATTCGATCGCCTCGCGCACGCGCAGCCAGCGCGGCAGGACCGCGACGTCGGCGATGAAGCACACCTGCTCCATCAATGCGGCGCGCTGCGTGCGCGGATCGAGACCGAGCACCGACAGGTCGCCGTCGAAGTCGGTGAGGCCGAGGATGGCCTTGAGCGCCGTCGTCTTGCCGGCGCCGTTCGGGCCGATCAGGCCGACGATGCGGCCGCTGTCGATGTCGAAATCGACGTGGTCCAGCGCCTTGGTTGCGCCGAAATGCTTGATGAGGCCGCGCGCGCGGATGATCGGCGCGTGGGTGGTGACGGGGACGGAGTTCATTTCGATTCCTCGCGCGCGGTCTGGCGCATCAGTTCGCCGAGATCGAGCCCGAGGCGCAGCAGGCGCGCATGCAGCGCCGGCCATTCCTCGCTCAGGAAGCGCTCGCGTTCGGATTTGAGCAGCGCTTCGCGCGCGCCCTCGGTGACGTACATGCCCAACCCCCTTCGTTTTTCGACCAGGTTTTCGTCGACCAGCTCTTGGTACGCCTTCGAGACCGTGATCGGATTGATCTGGAAATCGCCGGCGACCTGGCGGACCGACGGCAACGCGTCGCCCTGTTTCAGGACTCCGTCGAGGATCATCGCCACCACGCGGTCGCGCAGTTGGCGATAGATCGGCGTCGAGTCGTTCCAGGCGATGCTCATTACCATCATTCCTTGCTGAGGCGGGGTGCGGATTTGCCAAACGAATAGTAGGGCATGGCCAGGCCGCCGCTGGCGCTCAACGGCTGGCCGACGTGACGGCTGTCGCCAATCAGCGCGGTTTCTTCGCCCGATTCGTCGAGACTGGCGAGCCTGCGTTCGGCACGGCTCGGGCGCACGATGATGCCCGGCAGCTGGAAGACTTCGACATCCGGGCGCACGACGATCGTCGGCAGCAGGACGGCGTTCTCGACGCCCGTCGAAACGGTCGGTGCGGAACGATCCGACGGAGTCAGGGCAAGAATCGCAAGTCCGGTGGCGGAGAGGGCGGCGGCAAGGGCGATGGAGTGGTGCAGTCGGTTGGACATGGTGTGCTCCTCGGGTAGGCTTATGAGCTAGTGGTGTAGTGAACTATAACACCATGCTCAACGCCGTCAAGCACAATCGTGCTGCGGCTTCAACCTGAACGGATTGCCGGCTGGTGCCGCGCGGCAGGGAACCTTGCGGTGTCCTGCTTTTCCAAGCGCCCGATCGCTGAAATTGCGGTTTGCCATCGCCGGATACCGCGGCCACAATACGCGGCCCGCATGTCGGCAATCCCGCCGTGAAGGCGAGCCGCCGGGTTTGCAGGCCGGCCCCCATCGAAATATTCAGGAGCAGAAATGACGCGTTTCGTGCAGAAGTCCCTCGTGGCCGCGCTGGTGGCCAGTTTCGCGGTCGGCAACGCGCTTGCGGCCGATCCCGCCCCCGCGGCGAAGCCGGCAGTCGCGCTCGACAAGAACAAGATCAGCACCATGGTTGGCATGGACGTTGGCCGTGGCCTCGTCCAGATCAAGGATGAAATCGACCTCAAGGTCGTGCAGCAGGCGCTCGAGGCGACCGTGAAGGGCGAGAAGACTTCGCTGACGCAGGAGCAGGCGCAGGAAGTCCGTCAGGCCTTCATGCAGCAGCTGCAGCAGAAGCGCGTGGCCGAGCAGAAGGTCATCGCGGACAAGAACAAGAAGGCCGGAACCGACTTCCTCGCCGCCAACAAGGGCAAGGCCGGTGTGAAGACGACCGCGTCGGGCCTGCAGTATCTGGTCGAAAAGGAAGGCAAGGGCGCCAAGCCCAAGGCCACCGACACGGTCAAGGTGAACTACCTCGGCACCAAGATCGACGGCGAGAAGTTCGACAGCTCCTACGATCGCGGCCAGCCGGCCACGTTCCCGCTGAACGGCGTGATCAAGGGCTGGAGCGAAGGCCTGCAGCTGATGCCGGTCGGCTCGAAGTACAAGTTCTTCATCCCGTCCGACCTGGCTTATGGCGAGAACGGCCCGGGTCAGATCGGCCCGAATGCGACGCTGGTGTTCGAAGTCGAGCTGCTCGACATCGAGAAGCCGGTTGCCGACGCCAAGGGCGGCGACAAGAAGTAAGCGTTTTCCCGAGTCTGCACGAAAGGCGCGCCCGTCCCGGCGCGCCTTTCGTGTTTCAGGGCCCTAGAATCGGCCCGCATCCTTGCCGAAAAGCCGGCGACAGCACGAGGAAATCCCATGCGCGTGACGATCTTCGGAACCGGTTACGTTGGTCTGGTCACCGGTACCTGCCTTGCCGAGGTCGGCAACGACGTGGTCTGCGTGGATGTCGATGCCGACAAGATCGCGCGTCTGGAGCGCGGCGAGATCCCGATCTACGAGCCCGGCCTTGAGCCGCTGGTGCGCGACAATCACGCGCGCGGGCAATTGCGCTTCACCACCGATGCTGTCAGTGCGATCGGCCATGCGCAGATCATCTTCATCGCGGTCGGCACGCCGCCGGATGAGGACGGCAGTGCCGACCTCAAGCATGTGCTTGCGGTGGCACGCACGATCGGCGGCACGCTCGATCGCTACGCCGTCGTGGTCAACAAGTCGACGGTGCCGGTGGGGACGGCCGATTCCGTGCGCAAGACCATCGCGGCCGAACTTGCGGCACGCGGCGCCGAGGTCGGATTCGACGTGGTTTCCAATCCCGAATTCCTGAAGGAAGGCGACGCCGTGCAGGATTGCCTGCGCCCCGACCGCATCGTCATCGGCGCCGACAGTGCGCGCGCCATCGACCTGCTGAAGGCGCTGTACGCGCCGTTCAACCGCAACCACGAGCGCATCGTGTTGATGGACGTGCGCTCCGCGGAGCTGACCAAGTACGCCGCCAACGCGATGCTGGCGACCAAGATCAGTTTCATGAATGAAATCGCCAACATCGCCGAAAAGGTCGGGGCCGACGTCGAGCTCGTGCGTCGCGGCATCGGCTCCGATCCGCGCATCGGCTACCACTTCATCTACCCGGGGGCGGGATACGGCGGTTCGTGCTTTCCGAAGGATGTGAAGGCGCTCGAGCACACGGCGCGCCTGCATGGCCACGAGCCGCGCCTGCTGACGGCCGTCGAAGCGGTCAACGCCTCGCAGAAACACAAGCTGTTCGACCTGCTGCAGCGCCACTTCGGCGTCGACTTGGGCGGCCGCACGATTGCCGTGTGGGGACTGGCGTTCAAGCCCAATACCGACGACATGCGCGAAGCGCCCAGCCGCACCCTGCTGGAGCAGCTGTGGCAGGCCGGCGCGAAGGTGCGCGCGTACGATCCTGAGGCCGGCGCGGAAACCACGCGCCTGTACGGCACGCGCGACGATCTTGCGCTGTGCGGCCAGTACGAAGCGCTCGAAGGCGCGGATGCGCTGGTCATCGTGACCGAGTGGAAGGCATTCCGCAGCCCGGACTTCGAGCGCCTCCGCGGCCAGCTGAAGCGGCCGGTCGTGTTCGACGGCCGCAACATCTTCGATCCGGCCACGGTCGAAGGCGCCGGCCTTGCCTACTACGGCATCGGTCGGGGCCGCAGCGTGATGCGTCCGCAAGGCTGATCGCCTCCTGCCCCGCGTGAAGCGCGGCGCAGGCCACGTTTCGCGCCGCGCGAAACGGCAGGATGCGCCAAACCAACGTCGGGGGTGCGGAAATGCTGGCCAATGGCATTCTTGCGGCAGCGCGCGCGATCGGGGTCTCCGCGGCGACGGACGTGCCGTCGTCTGCGGGCTTGTCCAGCAAGGTCCTCGCGCCTTCCTACGCGGCCTACGTACTGGGGCGCCTGGGCTACGGGCCGAGGCGCGACACGCAATTCAGCCTTGCGCATTTCCAGTCGCTCGGCGCCAGTGATCGCGACCGCCTGACCGCCTTCGTCGACGAGCAGCTTTCGCCGACCCGTGACGGCCTTGGCAATGTCACCGATGCGGAAGTGGATGCCCGGCTGGCGCATCCCGACTACGTCACGCTCGGCAAGACGTTCGACCAGCTCTGGGCCGATTACGAGATCAACGGAAATCCCACCGGCGGCCCCTACACCCGCGACTACCCGATCCGCGAAGGCGAGCGCGCCGTCTTCGTGCGCGCCCTGTATTCGCGCTGGCAACTGGTGGAGCGCATGGCGGCCTTCTGGCACGACCATTTCAGCCTCTACGGCTACGACCGCTACGCCGCGCCGACATGGACCAGCTGGGATCGAGACGTGATCCGGCGGCATGCGCTCGGCAACTTCCGCACGATGCTGCAGAAGACGTTCGAGTCGCCGGCGATGCTGTATTTCCTCGACAACTACATCAACCGCGCGCCGAGCTTCAACGAGAACTACGCACGCGAAATCCTCGAGCTGCACACGCTGGGCGCGATGAATTATCTCGGCCCGGAGTTGCAGCAGCACGAGGTTCCGAAGATTCCGGCGGGCGCCGACGGTGCCGGATTGCCGGTCGGCTATGTGGATGCGGATGTCTACGAGCTGGCGCGTGCGCTGACCGGCTGGACCTTCGGCAACGGTTCCAGCGGCACGCAGAACGACGGTCTGCCGACCTTCGTATCCAGTTGGCACGATATCGGCCAGAAAACCGTGGTCGGCCTGTTCCAGGCGGCCAATACGCCACCGACGACGGAAATCGCGGCCTTCCTCGATCGCATCGCCACGCATCCGGGAACCGGCCTGCACATCGCGACCAAGCTGGCAGTGCATTTCCTTGGC
>JASLGB010000062.1 GCA_030150315.1 Dokdonella sp.
ATGGCGGGATGCCGCCGCCCGGTGCGCCGTCCTGCTGCAGATCCTGGCGGATCGGGTTTTCCGCACTGGTGAAATAGGCGATGTTGCCGGCGGTGTCGGCGTAGGCGAAATTCTGCGAGCCGAAATCGAAGTAGGTGAGCGCATCGCGGAACTGATCCAGATCCGCGGCGCGGTTGATGCGGCGGAACGATTCGATTTCCTGCGTCGCGCCGAAGCCGGTATAGGCCACCGACAAGCCCTGCGCGTTGTCGCTGTCGACCTGCACGATCGGCCCGGCATTGCGGCGCGGCACGACGAAGGTCAGGCCGCCGTTCGTGTAGCCGATCGAGTTGTCGCGCACGACGTTGTCCGGCGTCCCGTCCAGGCGATTGACGTAGTAGCTCTGGAAGATCCATTCCACCGGCTCGTCAACGCCATCGTGGACGATCGCCACCGGCATGCCGTAGCTATTGAGGCGCAGCGTTTCCTGGAACACGTCGGTGACGTCGAGCGAGTTGGTCGTGGTGCCCCAGCAGATGCGCTGGTTGCAGCCCTGGATCACGCCCGGCGCGCCGGGAACGGTGACGCCGGTGACATCCAGCTCGGCACCATCGCGGCGCTCGCTCGAATGCAAGTGTTGCTCCATGAAGACCGGTGCCAGCGACAGGCTGAGGTGCGGATCGTTGGACAGGATCGGCTTTCCGGATGCGGTCAACGCGCCGGAAACGATCCACTCGTTGCTGCCGATCGGCGTGTCGCGCCCGTCGAGTGCCTTCTGGAACAGCGGATTGTCGGCCACGCGGGCGCGGAAATTGCGCGCAAGCTCCAGCGTGACATCGTCGATCTGCGGCGCAGGCGAGGATGCGGCATCGGCCTTCGGCACCGCCGCCGCGTTGGGCAGGAAGTCGGGCACGCTGACGCGATCGTCGGCAGGCGCGGAACGGTGCAGGTCACCGAAGAACAACGCCGTGCCGTCGAATCCGGCCGCGTTGCCGGCCTTCTGGTAGGCACCGAGCTGGATCGTCGCATCGATGTCGAGGTCGAACGACAACTGGTAGGCCAGGCCCTTGCCGACGCAGAGCGAGTCGATCGGCGTCCATGCATCGGCGCGCGTCAGGTCCAGCGCAGCGTATTCGGCAGGCAAGGGATTGGTCGCCAGCCAATGATTGACGCCGGCCGCATAGGCGGCCATCCAGCCACGCGTGTCCTGCGACATCGCCTGCCAGCTGCGCTCGGCCGCGCGACGCAGGCCGAGCGTGCGTGCCTGCACATCGTTGGCCAGCTGCGATGCACCGACCAGCGCGGACAGCGTGCCGCTGACCGAGCGGCGCGTCAGGTCCATCTGGAAGAAGCGGGACTGCGCATGCGCATAGCCCTGCAGGAAAGCGGCGTCGTTGTCGCTGGCGGCTTCGATCACCGGCTTGCCGCTGGCATCCCAGACGATGCGGCCGGGCGCCTGCATCTGCGGTGCGCTGAGCGTTTGCGCATGCAGCGGCGACGACAATGCAAGCGCGAGTGCTGCGGACAGCGCGCTTCGAAAGAAGATCTGGGTCATGGGTTTCCCTTCGTTTCAGGCGAGAGGACACGATCGGGCGATCGTCGGGCGAGTATGCGCCGGCGGCTGCGGAATCCCGTTGTGCGCCGCGACGCGCGACAGGCGGCGGATGTCCGAAGCGATTCTCCGCCCGCGTGCTCGCGCGCATGTTCTCTGCTGCTGCGCCGGCAGCTTCAACGCCAATCAGGCGCGCACGACGGGCACACACGGCGAAACCGCTCGCGGCGATGTCGCCGTCGACGCGACGCCGGGTCTTCCGGCGTCAGATTCGGGGAAAGGGAAATCGATGCGGATCGCGGCGGCGTTCACGTCATCGAAGGGACCAGCGCGCGGCCACGCGCAGGTGCAGGTGCCTCAGCGGGCGATTCGCAGCGGGAGATCTACAGGGAAAGGCGCCGCCGTGCGGCCGCGCCTTTCCTGCAACAAGCCCCGGCTTCATCCGGCGCGCGGTCGGAGCCTGCCGACGACGCGTGCCGGATTGGCGGGACCAAAAGCCTCAGGCGAACGGGTCGCGCACCACGATGTTCGCGTCCCGATCCGGGCCGGTGCTGACGATCGCCAGCGGGCAGCCAGCCAGTTCCTCCAGCGCACGCAGATAGGCGCGCGCGGCCGGCGGCAGCTTTTCCCACTCGGTGATGCCGTGGGTCGATTCCTGCCAGCCCGGGAATTCGAGGTAGACCGGCGTGCACTCTTCCCAGCCGGCCGCGTCCAGCGGCGCGTATTCGGTGCGCTTGCCGCGGTATTCGTAGGCGATGCAGACCTTCAGCTTTTCCATGCCATCGAGGATGTCGAGCTTGGTGATGCAAAGGCCGGTGATGCCGTTGATGGCCACGGCGCGCTTCAGCGCAACGATGTCCATCCAGCCGCAGCGACGCGGACGACCGGTCGAGGCACCGTATTCCTGGCCGCGGTCACGCAGGCCCTGGCCGACGTCGTCGTTCAACTCGGTCGGGAACGGGCCGCCGCCGACGCGCGTTGCATAGGCCTTGGCGATGCCGAGCACGTAGTCGATCGAGTCCGCACCGACACCCGCACCGGCGAGCGCGCCGCCGATCGTGGTGTTGGACGAGGTCACATACGGATAGGTGCCGTGATCGATGTCGAGCAGCGCGCCCTGTGCACCTTCAAACAGCACACGCTGGCCCTGCTTGCGCAGGTCGTGGAGGATGCCGGCGACGTCGGACTTCATCGGCTCGACGTACTCGCCGAATTCGAGCGCCTCGTCCAGCGTGCGCTGGAAGTCGACTGCGTCCACGCCGAGGTATTTGGTCAGCACGAAGTTGTGGTAGTCGAGCGCCGTGCGCAGCAGCTCCGCCAATTGCTGCGGATAGTGCAGGTCCGCCACGCGGATGCCGCGACGCGCGACCTTGTCCTCGTAGGCAGGGCCGATGCCGCGCCCGGTGGTGCCGATGGCCTTGCCGCCGGCGGCCTTCTCGCGCGCCTGATCCAGCGCGACGTGGTACGGCATGATCAGCGGTGTGGCCGGACTGATCTTCAGGCGCGAGCGCACTTCGACGCCACTGGCTTCCAGCTCGTCGATTTCCTTGCGCAGCGCCGCCGGAGACAGCACCACGCCGTTGCCGATCAGGCACAGCGCGCCGTCACGCAGGATCCCGGACGGAATCAGGTGCAGCACGGTCTTCTTGCCATTGATGACGAGCGTGTGCCCGGCGTTGTGGCCGCCCTGGAAACGCACGACGGCGCCGATGTCCTGCGTCAGCAGGTCGACGATCTTGCCCTTGCCTTCGTCGCCCCACTGGGCTCCGAGAATGACGACTGACTTGCCCATGATTTCCTCGACGAGATATTTGTCCGATTGCCGCAACGGCGCTCGCGGCTGGCGCGCCTGCG
>JASLGB010000083.1 GCA_030150315.1 Dokdonella sp.
GGTGTCGGCGGGCAGCGGGTCGACCAGCAGGCGGCGCATCAGTCGCAACACGGCCTCGGCCGCACTGTCGTAGTGCTCGCCCTTGTGGTCACGCGTGACTAGCGACACCGCGATCGCCGGCAGGCCGAGAAAGCGCCCTTCCATCGCCGCCGAGACCGTGCCGGAGTAGATCACGTCGTCGCCGAGATTGGCCGCATTGTTTATGCCGGAAACGACGATGTCCGGCTCATGCTCCAGCAGGCCCGACAAGGCCAGGTGCACGCAGTCGGTCGGCGTGCCGGCGACGCGCCAGCGGCCGTCCTCCAGCTTCAGCGCACGCAGCGGCCGGTCCAGCGTCAGGGAATTGCTGGCGCCGGAACGGTCGCGGTCGGGCGCGACGACGGTTACCTCGCCGACTTCGGCAAGACGATCGCGCAGCACGCGAATTCCCGCGGCGTCGACGCCATCATCGTTGCTCACCAGTACTCGCATTCGCCTTCCTGCACGCTTGCGTCGCACGCCGCACTGTGGATGCGCCGGCGTCCGCCATGGATGAAACGGAATGCCCGATGATAGCGGATTCGCATCGCCGCCCGCAGTTGGCGCGTGCCGCGCCGGATTGCCGCAATTGTCCGAACCGCAGCGCGCCGGTACGCTCGCCGTGCTTTCCGCCGTATGGAGACGCGCGTGACTGTTCTTGCGGGATTCGGCCAGTCGGCCCCGCCCGACCTGGCCGGTGCTGCGGACGCCGCCGGAGCGATCACGCCAGCCAGGCACACGCGCCGACACACGGCAATCCTCGACCAGACCTGAGACGGCCGTGGCACGCGAAGACGAACCGGGCGAACGCACGGAAACGATGAAATCCCTGCTGCGCGAGGCATTGCGTCCGCCACGCAGCGCGCGCGCGGCCACGCCACCGGCACCGACCGAAGACGACGCGGCGCTGTTCCGCGAGGCGATCGGAACCGTTCGGCGACTGAAGGAAACGGCCGCCGCCCCGAGTGCGCCGCGACCGGCGCCCGAGCCGGTGCAGGCGCGTCTCGACGAGGCGAGCGTGCTGGACGAGCTGCTGACGCATCCGCTCGACAGCGCCATCGAGGGCGGCGACGAAATCACCTATCTGAAACCGGGCCAGCAGAGCCGCCTGCTGCAGCGCCTGCGTCGCGGCCAGTTCAGCGTGCAGGCCGAAATCGACCTGCACGACATGAGCGCCGCGGTCGCGCGCGAGGCGATCCGGGGCTTTCTCGACGAATGCCGCCGCAGTGGCGCGCTGTGCCTGCGCATCGTGCATGGCAAGGGCTTGCGTTCGAAGGGGCAAGGGCCGGTGCTGAAGCAGTTGACCGACAGCATGTTGCGCCATCGTGCCGACGTACTCGCCTTCACCTCGGCGCGACCCGCGCAGGGCGGCACCGGCGCGGTCATCGTGCTGCTGCAGGCGCGCTGAAACCTAGTCCGCCGACTCGCGCCAATCGCACAGTTCGCGCAGCACGGTGGTCGCGAACGCGCCGGCCGGCAGGCGGAACTCGAGCACGAGCTGGTCGTCGCGCTCCCACTCGGCACGGAAGTTGCCGGGACGCAGGCGCAGCGGTCGCCGCTGCTGGGCAAGATCCTCGCGCTCCAGTCCGCGCGCCAGTGCGGCGAACGGCTCGACCGCCTGGAGTTCAAGCGCACGCGCCGCGCCATCGCTGCGCAACTCGCCGCGCCCCCACAGCGGGCCGGTCGGATCGATGTCGAACGCATCGAGGCGCTGTGCCAGATCCTCGCTCCACGGCTCCGGCCCGAAGATCGCGTTCGATCCCGCCAGCGACCAGACCTCGCCCTCGAGGCCGCGCTGCCAACTGCCATCGCCGACCCGCGCAGCCAGCACCGCGTTGAACAGTTCCGAGCGTGCGGCCGACAGCGCAAATCCGCGCTGGGAACGCGACATGCGCCGCCCGGCGAACAAGGCCTGCGCCAGCGCCAGGTTGCCACCGTCGCGCCCGAACCGCTGCTCGCCGAAATAATTGGGCACGCCCTGCTGCGCAATCGCCTGCAGACGCTGCTCGGCTTGCGTGCGATCCCCGGCCACGTCGCGCAGGCGAATGCGGAAGCGGTTGCCGCGATGGCTGCCGCGCTTGAGCTTGCGGTCGTGACGCGCGGCGGACAGCACCTGCACGCCATCGATCGAGAGCGCAGCCCAGTCCGGATCGGCGCGACCCGGCAACTGGATGGTGAAGGCCTGGCGCGTTACCGCGTGGCGATCCTTGAGCCCGCAGAATCCGACCACCGATGCGGCCACGCCGCTGGCGACCGCGAGTTCGCGCGCGACCCATTCGGTGTTCGCACCGTTCTTCTCGATGACGAGAAAGGCGTGCTCGCCCTGGCCGGATGGCGAGAAGCCGAGTTCCTCCTCGACGAAGAAATCGGCATTTTCCGAGCGCAGGCGCCCGCTCAGCGGCGGCGTTCCGTAGGCGAATGGCAACATGGCGGCGGCCCTCAGGAGTGCGGGTCCAGCTCGGCGCGAGCGACCAGCTCGCGCACCGCCGGATCGTCCGCCGCAACCGTTGCGCCGGCGCGCGCGCGCTGCAACAGCACCACGGCGAATGCCGCGATGCCTTCGCCGCGACCGGTGAAGCCCAGCTTCTCGCTGGTGGTCGCCTTCACGCTGACATCGCCGATAGCGCACGCCAGATCGATCGCCAGGTTCCTGCGCATCGCCTCGACATGCGGCGCCACCTTCGGCCGCTCGCACACGACCGTGACATCGGCATTGGCCAGCGCGTAGCCGTGTTCGTTGACCAGCGCCGCGCAATGCAGCAGGAAATGCCGGCTGCCAACGCCGCGCCAGCGTTCATCGCTGGGAGGAAAGTGCGTGCCGATATCGCCCAGCGCGAGAGCGCCGAGCAGCGCATCGCACAAGGCATGGATCACGACATCGCCATCGGAGTGCGCGACAAGCCCGTGCGTGTGCGGCACGGCGACACCGCCGAGCATGACGTGGTCGCCGGGGCCGAATGTGTGAACGTCGATGCCTTGACCGATGCGCATGGAGAACCGCGGAAGTGGACGGGAATGCGGCGGAAGGCTACAGCCTTGACCGGGTGCTGCAAAGGCGCGGGAAACCATTCGCGGTGCCGCCGCGGATCCGGTTGGCGTGATGCAGGCCACGCATGATGCGCCGTGCACACCGCTCCGCGAGGCCGAAAAGAAAGGGCGCCATCGGCGCCCTTTCCGTCAAACCCTGTCGCACGCGGCCTCACGTACCGTCGAAACCGTTCTTGAAGAGGGCGAGAACCGCGCATCTTCATCAAACAACTAGCAGCGGGATAGCCATCACGGGACTCCCACAGCAAGCGTGAAAGACCTCAGCGCGCTTGGGAGAGCAGGTAATTCGCCAGCGCCAGGTCGGCCGGCGTCGTGACCTTGATATTGCTCTCGCTGCCCTCGACCAGCAGCGGCCGATAGCCGGCCCGCTCCATCGCCATCGCCTCGTCGGTGACGACGACGCCGTCGCGCTCGGCACGCTCCAGTGCTGCGGTCAGCTCGCCGCGGCGGAACATCTGTGGCGTGAGGGCGCGCCAGCGTGACTCGCGCGGCTCGGTGTGCTGGACGCGATCGTGCGCATCGGCGTGCTTCAGGGTGTCGCGCAGCGGTGCGGCCAGCAGACCGCCACCCGCCGCAGTGCCGCGCTCGACCAGACGCGAAATGTCCCCGGCGTCCACGCACGGGCGCGCGGCATCGTGCACCAGCACGAAATCGGTATCGGCAACGCTGTCGGGCAATGCACGCAGCCCGGCGAGCACCGAACCTCCGCGCTCCGCCGCACCGAGGGCAGTCCGCACCGGCTTGCCTGCGAGCGCGGAAATACCGGGCCAGTACGCATCATCCGGCGCCAGCGCGACCATCAAGCCGGCGACGCACCCGCTGGCGGCAAGGCGCTCCAGCGTGCATTCGAGCAGGCTGCGCGCGCCGAGCCGGACGTACTGCTTCGGCCGCTCGCCGCCAAAGCGCGCGCCGCGCCCGGCCGCAGGCACCACGCACCAGAGGCGGTCACTTGCCGCCATTGGCCTTCTTGACATCCTTCGCAACCGCTCCGCCATCGACGACCTGATAGAAGGTCTCGCCGGGCTTCAGCAGCCCGATCTCGGTGCGCGCGCGCTCCTCGATGGCGTCGTCGCCGTGCTTCAGATCCTCGACCTCGGCAGCCAGCGTGTCGTTGCGTGCCTTCAGCTTCGCGTTCTCGATCTTCTGCTGCTCCACGCGCTCGCGCAGCCGATCCACGTCGTGGATGCCGCCCTGACCGCTCCACAGGCGAACCTGCAAAGCGATCAGGAGGATCAGCAGAACGAGGGCGACGTAGCGAAGCACGCGTTGGCGGCCTCAGCCCTTGAAGCTGGGCAGGTTCGGGAACGCATGGCGGCCGGCGTACAGCGCGGCGGAACCCAGCGCCTCCTCGATGCGCAGCAACTGGTTGTACTTGGCCACTCGGTCGGAACGGCACAACGATCCGGTCTTGATCTGCGTCGCCGCCGTGGACACCGAAAGATCGGCGATCGTGGTGTCTTCGGTTTCTCCCGAACGGTGCGAAATGACCGAGGCATAGTTCGCCGCATCGGCCATTGCGATCGCATCGAGCGTCTCGGTCAAGGTGCCGATCTGGTTGACCTTGATCAGGATCGCATTGGCGATTTGCTTGTCGATGCCTTCCTTGAGGATCGCGGTATTGGTCACGAACAGGTCGTCGCCGACCAGCTGCACGGTCTTGCCGAGCTTTTCGGTCAAGAGCTTCCAGCCGTCCCAATCGCCCTCGGCCATGCCGTCTTCGATGGTGATGATCGGATACTTCGCGCACCAGTTCGCGTAGAACTCGATGAGTTCGTGCGAGGAGAGTTTTTTGCCCTCGCCTTCCAGATGGTAGGCGCCGTCCTTGTAGAACTCGGTGCTGGCAACGTCCAGGCCAAGCCAGATGTCCTTGCCGATCGCGTAGCCGGCCTTGGCCGTGGCTTCGAGGATGGTCTCGATCGCTTCTTCGTTCGAGCGCAGGTTCGGGGCGAAGCCGCCTTCGTCGCCAACCGCCGTGTTCAGGCCGCGCCCCTTCAGCACCGACTTCAGCGCGTGGAAGATCTCGGTGCCCGCGCGCAGGCCTTCGGAGAAGCTCGGCAAGCCGACCGGCAGGATCATGAATTCCTGCATGTCGACGTTGTTGTCGGCGTGCGCGCCGCCGTTGATGATGTTCATCATCGGCACCGGCAGGCGCGGCGTGCGATTGCCGGCGAGGTACTTCCACAACGGCAGCCCCGATGACGCGGCAGCCGCATGCGCATTGGCCAGCGAAACGCCGAGCAGCGCATTGGCGCCGAGCTTGCCCTTGTTGGACGTGCCATCGAGCGCGATCAGCTTTTCATCGAGACCACGCTGGTCGTTCGCGTCGAACCCCTGGAGCGCGGAGGCAATCGTCGTGTTGACGTTGGCCACGGCGTTCTTCACGCCCTTGCCGAGGTAACGCGCCTTGTCGCCGTCGCGCAGCTCGACCGCCTCGCGCGAACCGGTGGAGGCGCCGGACGGAACGGCCGCGCGGCCGAACGAGCCGTCGGCCAGCGTGACTTCGGCTTCAAGCGTGGGATTGCCGCGGGAGTCGAGGATTTCACGGGCGTGAATGCGGGTGATATTGGACATGGCGATGCTTAATTCTTCGGCTGATGGATGACGTCCGGCTGCGCACTGCCCCATTCGACGTGATTGACCGGCTTGCTGGAAAGATCCTTCACGACGCGCGCCATGTCTTTCACGCTCGGCGGCTTGCCGCCTTCGATGACGATGCAGTCGAACTTCGCGGGCTTGTTCGCCTTGCGCAGCGCCTTGGCCAGATCGCGCATCTTGTACGACGTGCCGTCGTACTCGAAACGCTCGTCGGCCAGCGCCTTGACCTGCGCGATGCCAAGCGGGCAAGCGATGCCCTCGGGCGTCTTGGCGGAAGCCGGTGCGGCCGCTGCCGCTGCGGCCTTGGGTGCTGCCGAATCAACCGAAAACTTGCTCAGCCCCTGGCCTGCCTGCGCCGCGCCCGCGCCCATGACGGCGGCCAGTGCGGCGATGGCAATGAAATATCGACCCATTTTCGATGTTCTCCTGCGTCTGAAGATTGAACGGCCATGGCGCGCCTGCGCACGCCTGGCAGGGATGCGGTTCAGTCGAGGAAACCCCGCGACTTGACCAGGTGATCGAGCTGCATCAGTCCATCGAGCAGCGCTTCCATCTTTGCCAGCGGCCACGCATTCGGCCCGTCGCTGAGCGCCTTGTCCGGATCGGGATGCGTTTCCATGAAGATGCCGGCGATGCCCGCAGCAACCGCCGCGCGCGACAACACCGGCACGAACTCGCGCTGGCCGCCGCTCTTGCCATCGGCGCCGCCAGGAAGCTGCACCGAATGCGTCGCATCGAACACGACCGGGCAACCGGTGTCGCGCATCACGCTGAGCGAGCGCATATCGGACACGAGGTTGTTGTAGCCAAAGCTCGCGCCGCGCTCGCAGACCATGATGTCCGCGTTGCCGCCGGCCTTAGCCTTGGCAGCGACGTGCTTCATTTCCCACGGCGACAGGAACTGGCCCTTCTTGATGTTGACCGGCTTGCCCGCCGCGGCGACCTTCTGGATGAAGTCCGTCTGGCGGCACAGGAAAGCCGGCGTCTGCAGCACGTCCACCACACTGGCGACTTCGTCCATCGGCGTGTATTCGTGTACGTCGGTCAGCACCGGCACGCCGATCTGGCGCTTCACCTCGCCCAGCACCTTGAGGCCTTCTTCCAGCCCAGGGCCGCGGAAACTGGTGCCCGAAGTGCGGTTGGCCTTGTCGAAACTGGACTTGAAGATGAAGGGAACGCCGAGCTTGCCGGTGATTTCCTTGAGCTTGCCGGCAGTATCGAGCTGCAACTGCATCGACTCGATCACGCAGGGCCCGGCAATCAGGAACAGCGGGCGATCGAGACCGACCTCAAAACCACACAGTTTCATCGGCTTTCCCCTGCGGCAGTGCCGGCGCAAACCCGTGCCGGCCGGCTCATGCGATGGCCCCGATCTTCGGCGGCGCATCGCCATCGACACGCGGTGCCTCGCGCATCGCCTTCTGTTCGCGCGCGGCGCGGATGAAGCCGATGAACAGCGGATGGCCGTCGCGCGGCGTCGAGGTGAACTCCGGGTGCGCCTGGCAGGCAACGAACCACGGATGCTCCGGCAGTTCGATCATTTCCACCAGCAGGTCGTCCATCGACTTGCCCGAAATGACCAGCCCGAGATCCTCGAACTGCTGGCGGTAGCGGTTGTTGAATTCGTAGCGGTGACGATGGCGCTCGCGCACGATGTCCTGGCCGTACAGCTCGCGCGACAAGGTGCCGGCCTTGAGGCGGCATTCCTGTGCGCCGAGGCGCATCGTGCCGCCCTTGCCGGAATTCTCGTCGCGCTTCTCGACCTCGCCCGCACCGGTCTTCCATTCGGTGATCAGGGCGATCACCGGATGCGCGCAGTTGCGATCGTTCTCGCTGGAGTTGGCGCCTTCCAGGCCGGCGATGTTGCGCGCGAAATCCGTCACCGCCGCGTGCATGCCGTAGCAGATGCCGAAATACGGCGTGCCGTTCTCGCGCGCGTAACGCGCGGCAGCCACCTTGCCCTCGAAACCGCGCTTGCCGAAACCACCCGGCACGAGGATGCCATCGGCGTCCTTGAGCATGTCGGCGCCCTTGCGCTCGATCTCCTCCGATTCGACCCAGCGCAGGTTCACGCGCGTCTTCTGCTTGAGGCCGCCGTGACGCAGCGCCTCGCCGAGCGACTTGTAGGCATCCTTGTGCTCGACGTACTTGCCGACGATCGCGATGGTGACTTCGCCCTGCGAATTCTCGGCCGCCTCGACCGTGCGATCCCATTCGGACAGGTCCGCGGGTTTTGCCGGCAGGCGCAGCTTGTCGATCACGATCTCGTCGAGCTTCTGCGCATGCAGCCAGCGCGGCAGCTTGTAGATGACGTCGACGTCCACGGCGCTGATGACGGCCTTTTCCGGCACGTTGGTGAAAAGTGCGATCTTGCGCCGGTCCGACGCCGGCAACGGCTGTTCACAGCGGCAGACGAGGATGTCGGGCTGGATGCCGATCGAGCGCAGTTCCTTGACCGAGTGCTGCGTCGGCTTGGTCTTGATCTCGCCGGCGGCCTTGATGAAAGGCACCAGGGTCAGGTGCATGAAGATCGCTGCTTCCGCGCCGTGCTCGATGCGAATCTGGCGGATCGCCTCCAGGAACGGCAGCGACTCGATGTCGCCGACGGTACCGCCGATCTCGACCAAGGCAACGTCATAGCCCTGCGTCGCCTCGTAGATGCGGTGCTTGATCTCGTCGGTGATGTGCGGGATCACCTGCAC
>JASLGB010000453.1 GCA_030150315.1 Dokdonella sp.
CACACGGGATTCCTTCCAAGGCAGGGAGGGCCCGCGGGGGTTTTCGTGTCGGCAAGTCTCTGGTGCATTGAGGAAACCTACAACAATGAACAAGCCACTTCGGATGCGAGTCCTTCCGTGGGCGATCGCTTCGCTGTTCGCGATGTCGAGCGCGATTGCGCAGAACACCTCGTCGTCCATCAGCGGTCGCATCGTCGACGCCGGCGGCCAGCCGGTTGCCGGTGCGACGGTCGAAATCGTGCACGCGCCTTCCGGCACGTCGCGCACGGTCGTTACCGATGCGAATGGTCGCTATGCCGCGCAGGGTCTGCGCGTCGGCGGCCCGTTCGAGGTCAAGGCGTCTGGCGATCACGGCGAGAAGGCCGCGCAGAACGACGTCTACCTGCGTCTGGCGGAAGACACCACGCTGAACCTCACGGTCGGCGCCGGTGACGTGACCGAACTCAGCGGCGTGACCGTCGTTGCGGCGGCGCCGGGTTCGACTTTCCAGGCCGACAACAAGGGCATCAGCACGAACCTGTCGCAGCGCGACCTCATTGCGATGCCGCAGCCGGACCGCTCGATCCAGAACGTGGTGCGCGCCGATCCGCGCATCGTTGTCACCGATCGTGACCGCGGCGCGTTCTCGGCGATGGGCCAGAACTTCCGCTACAACTCGATCACCGTCGATACCGTCAACGCGGGCGACCCGTTCGGCCTGAACGACAACGGCCTGCCGACCAAGGGCTCGCCGATTTCGCCGGACGCGATCGAGGAATACAACATTTCGACCGCCAACTACGACGTTTCGCAGCGTCGCGGCGTCGGTGCGTCGGTCAACGCCGTGACCAAGAGCGGCACCAACGAGTTCCACGGTTCGGCGTACTTCTCGTACCAGAACGCCGACGACATGGTTGGCGAGAACGAGGCCGGCAACAAGTGGACCGGCTGGTCCAGCAAGAGCACCTACGGTGCCACGCTCTTCTACCCCATTATCAAGGACGCGCTGTTCTTCTTCTTGTCGTATGAGGAAAGCAAGAACAAGGCGCCGGGCGCGGTGTGGGGTCCGGAAGGTTCGGGCCTGACCAATATCGTGCGTGACCTGACTCAGGCGCAGGTCGACGAGATCACGCGCATTGCGGCCGGCTACGGCATCGATGCCGGCAGCACGCAGGCTTCCAACATCGATCTGGAGAGCAAGCGCCTGCTCGGCAAGATCGACTGGAACATCAACGATTCCCATCGCCTCAGCTTCCGCGCCAGCCGCACCCAGGAAGACGAGCCGATCATCGTGACGGGTTCGTCCACGCGCCTGAATCTGTCGAGCAACTGGTATCTGTTCGACAAGACCAACACCAGCTACACGCTGAGCCTGTACGACGACTGGACCGACACGTTCTCGACCGAGGCGTCGATCGGCTACAACAAGTTCGACCAGACGCGTGGCCCGCTGAACGGTCAGGCCGCACCGGAAATCGTGGTGCGTACGACCGGTCAGGATTCCGGCACCAGCGTTGTGCTCGGCACGGAATACTCCAGCCACGCCAACGTGCTCGGCGTGAAGACCTGGAACGGCTACTTCGCCGGCAACTGGTTCCTGGGCGATCACACGGTCAAGGCCGGTATCGACTTCCAGAAAGACGCCTACTACAACCTGTTCCTGCAGCGTTATTACGGCGCCTACGAGTTCAACTCGATCGAGGACTTCGCCAACGGAACGTACCGTCGTTACCGTCTGGCCGATCCGGCCCCGGGTTATGACCTCAACAACGTCGCTGCGGTCTACGACATGCGCCAGTACGGCCTGTTCCTGCAGGACACCTGGGAGCTGACCGACCGCTTCTCGATGCAGTACGGCCTGCGCTATGACATCCCGAGCATGTCGCCGGCACCGACGTTCAACCCCTGCGTCGCGCAGGCTCCGGGCGTGACCGGCAACTTCGGTCCGTGCGGCTTGCAGGGCTCGAGCAATCCGAACGCCTCCGTCGGCGGCTACGGCCTGAAGAACACCGACCGCATCAGCGGCGGCGTGCTGCAGCCGCGCATGTCGTTCAACTACGCGTTCGACACCGAGCGCCTGACCCAGCTGCGCGGCGGCATGGGCCTGTTCATCTCCAACACCCCGGGTGTGTGGCTGGCCAACCCGTACTCCAACAACGGCGTCGCGGTGGCGCAGTACGACATCAACCGTCTGCGCACTCCGGATGATCCGGCGTTCAGTGGCGACCCCTACCACCAGAACATTCCTGGCGGCGCGTTGACCACTCCGGGTCTGGGTCGTTCGCAGATGGGTGTCGACCTGGTCGACAAGGACTTCCAGCTGCCGACCGTCACCAAGATCACCCTCGGCTTCGATCACGAACTGCCGTGGATGGGCCTGGTCGCTACGGCCGACTACGAGCGCCTCGACGTCAACAAGGCGGTGCAGTACCAGAACCTGAACCTCGGCGCGCCGACCGGCATCCTTCCGGATGGCCGCTTCAGCTACGCCAAGGACCCGTTCGGTGCACCGGGCAGCAGCAACACCGCGCGCTACAACGCCAACCCGTCGTTCGGCAACGTCACCTACCTGACGAACACGAGCAAGGGCCAGTCCGAGGCGTTGACGCTGGCGTTGAAGAAGCCCTTCGCGGACAACTGGTCGGCGATGGTCGGCTTCACGCTGAGCCGTGCCACGGAAGTCAACCCGGGTACCTCGAGCGTGGCGTTTTCCAGCTACCAGAACCGTGCCTACTACAACCCGAACGACGCCGAAGAGTCGACCTC
>JASLGB010000144.1 GCA_030150315.1 Dokdonella sp.
GACACGGCGCCGGTCGCGCTGATCAGCGCCGCCGCCGCGCGGGCGACCTGGGGCGACGTCGACCCGATCGGCAAACGCATCCAGTACGGCAACATGGACGGCGACGAACGCGTGCTGACCATCGTCGGCGTGGTCGGCGACGTGCACGGCAACCGCCTCGATCGCGCACCGATGGGCGCGGTCTACGTGAACCTGGCGCAGCGTCCGCTGACCGCGTTCGAGTTCAACCTGGTCGCGCGCTCCAGCCTGCCGCTGTCCTCGCTCGCACCCACGCTGCGCAAGGTGCTGGAGCGCGATGCCGGCGACATTCCCCACGCGCTCGCGCCACTGTCCGACATCCGCTCCAACGCGCTGGCGGATCGCCGCTTCGGCCTGCTCCTGCTCGGCGCATTCGCCACCGTTGCGCTGCTGCTCGCGGTCGGCGGCCTGTACGGCCTGCTCGCTTTCGCGATCGGCCAGCGCACGCACGAATTCGCGCTGCGTCAGGCGCTTGGCGCGACGCGCACGCGCATCGCCGCGCTGGTGTTCGGCAACGGCCTGCTCATCGGCGGCCTGGGCATCGCCGCCGGACTGGGCCTGGCCTTGCTTGGCACGCGCGCACTGACCGGCCAGCTCTACGGCGTTTCCGCCAGCGATCCGCTGACACTGGCGGGCGTCGCCGCGCTGCTGCTCGCCACGATCGGCGGTGCCTGCCTCGTGCCGGCGCAGCGTGCGTGCCGCATCGCTCCGCGCGAGGCGCTGTCGTGATCGCCGCGTCCGCCAGCACCTTCGCCAATGCGCCGCGGTGGCTGAGCCGTCGGCGCGTCCACTCGAACGCCCGCATCCCGTCCGGATTCTTTTTGGAAACTGTCGCATGAGCCCGAGCCTCGCCACGATCCGCCAGAGCTGGCGTGCGCTGCTGCGCCGCCCCGCCTTCCTCGCGCTCGCCGGCACCACGCTGGCGCTGGGCATCGGCGCGACCGTTGCCGTATTCACCTTGGTGAATGCGGTACTGCTGGCGCCACCGCCGTTTCCGCAGCCAGAACAGCTGGCGGTGATCGACAAGCACGACGGTCATCCGTGGTCGATGATCTCGCCGATGCAATACCAGATGCTGGATGGCATCGACGGCGTCGCTTCGATCGGCGCGCATTTCGCGCCGAAGGACGTCAACGTCGCAGGCGGCGGCGAGCCGGAACTGGTCAGTGCCTGGCCGACGGATGCGGGCTTTCTGCCCACGCTCGGTGTGCGGCTTGCGCTGGGTCGCAATTTCAGTGCCGATGAAGACCGCTCCGGCGGTGCGGGCGCGGCGATCCTCGGCCATGCGTTCTGGCAACGCCATTTCAACGGCGCCACCGACGTGATCGGCCGCAGCGTGCTGGTCGACGGCGTGGCCACGCCCATCGTCGGCGTGCTGCCGGCCAACTTCCGCCTCGACGGCTCGCCCGACCTGCTGTTGCCGCTGGCCCTGCCCGCGCGCAGCGAGGACGGCGCCACCAATCTGCTGACCATCGTCCGCGTGGCGCCTGGCGCGGCAATGGGCAACGTCGGTCGCGCGATCGAAACCCGCCTGCTGGCGCGGATGAAGGAGCTGGGCTTCTCCTACACCAACTGGCAGCCACGCTTCTCCGTTTCGCCACTGACACAGAACCTGAGCGCCACTGCGCGCCCGGTGCTGCTGCTGTTTCTTGCCTGCGCCGCCTGCGTTCTGCTGCTGGTGGCGGTGAACCTGTCCAACCTGATGCTGTTGCGCGCTCTGGCGCGTAGCCACGACCAGGCCGTGCGCGCCGCCCTCGGCGCCTCGGTTTCGCAACGCGCCCTGCCCGCGCTCGCCGAAGGTTTGCTGGTTGCTGCCGTCGGCGCACTCGGTGGCCTGCTGTTGGCGGCGCTGGCGCTGGCGGCCGCACGCACCTCCTTGCCGGCCGGCTGGCTCGACCCGCAAGCACGGCTGCTCGCGCCGTCCGCGATCGGACTGGCCATGGCTCTGGCCTTCCTTGTGGCGGTTCTGGCCAGCGCGTTCGGCCTCTGGCGCGGGCGCCGCGGTGCGGCGGCGCGCGAACTGGCCAGCGGTGGCCGCAGCGGCGCGAGTCTCGGCGCACAGCGCTTCGGTCGCGCACTGGTCGTGGCTCAGGCAAGCCTGGCCACGGTCTTGCTTGTCTCCTCGGTGCTGCTCGCGCATTCGCTGTGGAATCTTTCGCACGTCGACCTCGGCTTCGATGCGAAGAACGTGGTCGTGTTCCGCCTGAATCCGGCGACTGCGCTCTATCCCGACACCCCGGCGGTTCAGGCGCTCGCCGAGCGGCTGCTCGAACGCCTGCGCGCGGAACCTGGCGTGGACGGCGCCACGACCATTTCCAATCTGCCGATCGGCTCGCAACTGAATGTGTCGATGCGCCTTGGCAACAACGAACCGTTGCGCGAGGCGCCGCAGTACCGCGTCGTCAGCCCGGGCGCGTTCGACGTCTTCCGCATTCCGCTGCGCGCCGGGCGCGAGTTAGGCACCGGCGACAGCGCCGGCAGCGAGCCGGTCGCCATCGTCAATCAGGCATTCGCACGCCAGTACCTTCAGAACAAGGCCATCGGAGAGTCACTGCAGGTCGACGGCGGTACGGACGCATCGCCAATGCCGAGGATGCGCATCGTCGGCGTGGTCGGCGACGTGCACCAGTTCGGCCCGCAGGAAGCCGCGCCGCCGATGGTGTATGTGCCGCTGGCCCAGGTTCCCG
>JASLGB010000162.1 GCA_030150315.1 Dokdonella sp.
GCCTGCCGCCGCTGGAGTCGATCGGCCGCGGCGACAACCTGCCGATGCTGGATGCCGAGCAGGTGATCGCCATCGGCTTCACCTCCGGCAGTACCGGCCAGCCCAAGGCGAATCCGAAACGCTGGCGCGCCTTCCACGGCAGCCAGGCGCGCAACGCGGCCACGCTCGCGGCAACGCTGGGCCTCGCGCCGGATGCCGTCGCGCATGCGGTGGCGACGGTGCCGCCACAGCACATGTACGGCATCGAGTTGTCGGTGCTGCTGCCCTTGCTCGGGCGCTTCGCCGTTCACGCCAGCCGCCCGCTGCTGCCGGCGGATGTCGCCGCGGCGCTGGCCGAGGTTCCCGAACCCCGCGTGCTGGTGACGACCCCGATCCACCTGCGCGCCCTGATGGCCGATTCGACCCCGCTGCCACGAATCGGAGCGATCGTTTCCGCCACCGCGCCGCTACCGCAGGAACTGGCTGCGGCAGCCGAAGCACGCTACGGCGCGCCGCTGCTGGAAATGTTCGGCTCGACCGAAACCTGCGTCATCGCGCATCGCCGCACCGCGATCGAGGACGACTGGCAGCTCTATCAGGACATCGAACTGCGCCCGCAGCCGGACGGCACCCTCGTCGAGGCGCCGTATTTCGACGCGCCGGTCGCGCTGCAGGACCTGGTCGAACTGCTGCCCGCGCGCCGCTTTCGACTGCGCGGCCGCCATGCCGACCTCGTCGACATTGCCGGCAAGCGCGCGTCACTGGCCGACCTCACCCGGCGCGTGCTGGCGCTGCCCGGCGTGGAGGATGCCGCCGTGGTGCAGCTGGACCAGCCCGACCGCATGGGCGTGCGCCGCATCGCGGCCCTGGTCGTTGCGCCGGAACGCAGCGAGTCGGACCTGCTGGACGAACTGCGCACGATCATCGACCCCGCATTCCTGCCGCGACCGTTGCGCAAGCTCGACGCCCTGCCGCGCAACGGCACCGGCAAGTTGCCGCGCGCCGCCTTGCTCGCCGCGCTGGCCGGCTGAGCGCCTCGTCCGGGCAGGCCCGCCTCGCGCAGGGCGCCGCGCAACCGGGGTCTCGCGCGCCGCTTCCGATCTCTGCCTGCTCCGGTCGTTGTCCGCGCCTGCCACGGCGCCAAACGCGCGCGCAAAAAAAAGCCCCGAGAGCCGGGGAAGCTCTCGGGGCGGTGAAAACCGATCTGGGGAGGGATCGGCCTTCTTGGGGGCTGCATCCAGGGAGGGGGAATGCAGCCAGGGGCGCCGTTGCGTACGCCCGGTGAAATAGATCGGGACCGAGGCCAAAAGTTTCCAGCGCGGAAGCGGCTTTGTTTATCCGGCGTTCACGCTTCCGGACAGGCCCGCCCCAGGACCATGCAACTCATTGATTATGCTGGCGGATTTCGACCATCAACGATTCCGAAGGACGCACCCTGGCGCGTCGATGCGTCAACTCGCCACAGTGGAATCAATGCGCCTGGTCCCAGTTGGCGCCGACGCCGATATCGACCACCAGCGTCACCTCCAGCGCGGCCGCCGCCGACATGCGTTCGCGCACGCCGGCCGTGATCTCGTCGATTGCGTCTTCGCGCACCTCGAACACCAGTTCGTCGTGCACCTGCATCAGCATGCGCGCGCGCTCGCCCTTGTCGGCGAGCCACGCATCGACCGCGATCATCGCGCGCTTGATGATGTCGGCAGCCGTGCCCTGCATCGGCGCGTTGATCGCGGCGCGTTCGGCGCCGGCGCGCTGGTTGGCATTGCGCGAATTGATGTAGTCCAGATACAGGCGGCGGCCGAACAGGGTTTCGACGTAGCCGTCTCGGCGCGCCTTGTCGCGCGTCTCTTCCATGAACGTGGCCACGCCCGGATAGCGCGCGAAGTAGCGCGCCATGTAGTCCTGCGCCTCGCCGCGCGGCACGCCGAGCTGGCGCGCCAGCCCGAACGCGCCCATGCCGTACATCAGCCCGAAGTTGATCGCCTTCGCCGCGCGGCGCTGGTTGGCATCGACCTGGTCCTGCGGCAGGCCGAACACCTCGGCCGCGGTCGCGCGGTGCACGTCCTGGCCGCCATGGAACGCCGCCAGCAGGCCGGCATCGCCGGACAGGTGCGCCATGATGCGCAGCTCGATCTGCGAATAGTCGGCGGCGAGGATCTTCCAGCCCGGCGGCGCGATGAAGGCCTGGCGGATGCGGCGCCCTTCCTCGGTGCGGATCGGGATGTTCTGCAGATTCGGATCGGACGAGGACAGCCGCCCGGTCGCCGCCGTCGCCTGGCCGTAACTGGTGTGCACGCGGTCGCTGCGCGGGTTGACGATCTCGGCGAGCTTCTCGGTGTAGGTGCTCCGCAGCTTGGCGAGGCCACGGTAGTCGAGGATCACGCGCGGCAACGCATGCTTGTCGGCAATCGCGTCGAGCGCCTCCTCGTTCGTCGACGGCTGGCCGCCGGGTGTCTTCACCACCACCGGCAGTTTCAGCTCGTCGAACAGGATCGAGCCGAGCTGCTTGGTCGAATCCAGGCTGAAGGTGCGGCCGGCCAGCGTGTGCGCCTGCACGGTCAGCTCCTGCATGCGGCGCGCCAGCTCGTGGCTCTGCCGCCGCAGCGCCTCGACGTCGATCAGCACACCGTGCTGCTCCATGCGCGCCAGCACCGGCACCAGCGGCATCTCGATCGTCTCGTAGACCGAGCGCAGCCCCGGCTCGCCATCGAACTTGGGCCATTGCGCGCGGTGCAGGCGCAGCGTGATGTCGGCGTCCTCGCCGGCGTAGCGGCACGCGGTGTCCACGTCGACCTGCGAGAACGGGATCTGCCTGGCGCCCTTGCCGGCAATATCCTCGTAGCGGATGGTTTCGATGCCGAGCACGCGCTTGGCCTGCGTGTCCATGTCGTGGCGCCAGGTCGAATGCAGCACGTAGGACTCGAGCATGGTGTCGTGAACCACGCCGCGCACGTCGATCCCCGCATTCCAGAGCACGTTGATGTCGTATTTGGCGTGCTG
>JASLGB010000454.1 GCA_030150315.1 Dokdonella sp.
GAGGGGTGCCGATACGCCACGACTCCGACCAGCAATGCCGATGTCTGGCGCAAGAAATTCGCCAGCAATGTACGCAGGGATGCGCTGGTGAAGCAGCAGATTGAGGGCCTTGGCTGGCGGATGCAGGTGATATGGGGATGCCAGCTGAGTGAGCTTGAATTGGGCAAGCTGGTGACTAGGATCAGGATGGACGGAGCCGGGGAAGGAAAGAATGGGGAAGGTTGATGATTCGGACAAGTGGCTATCGGAAATCGATCTGGCCACGGTGTTCGCCATGTTCATTGATAACGGTGTGACCGAAGTTCTTTACAAAATTCTGCCGAGGAACGCGAACAGCAAGAATCAGGTCTATCTGGCTTCGGATTTTTCTCAGCTTGGAAAGATTCCCTCCGGCGAAATTGTCGCCCATCAATCCACGTCCGAGAAAAGCGGGAAGCAAGAAGCCGTATTTCGCTCCAGTCTGGAGTTTTTCTGGCTGGGTAGGGATGGTCGGCCGCATCAGGCGCCAAGGGCGCAATTGATTTTCTACCCGCAGTACCCCGAGGTGCGTTTCTCCGGTTTCTTGCAAGGTTGCAAGAATTCGCCTTCGACTCTTTGGACGAAAGGAAAGCGTGGCGAAGAGCCTGATCGCCTTCTGGTGCTTGGCATCGGAAACGGGCGAAAAATCATTGCCATCACGTTGCCGCCGGAATCGCCGGCTGCGAAGGAAATCCGTGAGACCGAGCCCCATGAGGCCTATGGCGCCCTCGGCATCCTGCCCATGCCGGGCCAAAACGAAGACAACGGTTTTCTGGAGCTGATGAGCGAACTTTGCAAGATTCATCGGCGCATGTGGGTCCCGTCGACTCGCCTTGATCGGAACGGCTCGCTGGTTCCTTGCAATGCGCCCAATTGCAACGGCAACACGCTGGAATCCCTGCTGGGAATCCGATCGAATGGCTACTCGCTCCCGGATTTCCGAGGCTGGGAATTGAAGACGCGGCAAGTATCAAATGTGGAAAAGCCCGGCTCCAGTACTGTGACGCTGTTCACCCCGGAGCCAACTGCGGGTGTTTACACGGACGCCGGTGTTGTGGAGTTCGTGCGACGGTATGGGTACCCCGATACTCGGGGACGCGATGATCGCCTCAACTTCGGTGGCGTATATCGTGCGCACAGGCCTGCCCATCACCGAACTGGTCTTCGGTTGGTTCTCGACGGCTTTCAGGCCGGCTCCGGAAAATACACATCGACCGGTGCCATCCAGCTACTCGACAAAAAGGACAGCGTGGCTGCGGCATGGCCTTTCGCAAAACTGATGGACCATTGGAAAACCAAGCATGCCCATGCTGCATTTGTACCTTCGCAGCAGCGAACTACTCCCGAGCGTCAGTATCGCTATGGGAGAAAAGTATTGCTTGGCGAAGGTGCCGAGTTCGGTCTGCTCCTCAGGGCTATCCACGAGGGGAAGGTGTATTACGACCCCGGCATCAAGCTGGAAGGTGCTTCAAGCGGCACTCCGAGGTCCAAGAAGCGCAGTCAGTTCCGTGTGACCAGCAAGGATCTGCCGACTTTGTATGAATCCACTCGCATCGTGGACGTATGCGACGAAGTCGCCGGGTAGCAGCGGAGCGGAGTCAGATCCACTTTCACTGACGGCACGGTCCCACCCGCGCGGAGCAGCCGCGTCAACGCCTCACGCGACGCCGACGCCCGATGGCGATGCATCCCGCAATGCCCAGCGTCAGCGCGATGGTCGACAGCAGCTGCAGGCGCGGGCCTTCGGTGCGCATGGCGAGGACGAAGATCGCGCCGAGCATCGCCAGACCGAGCCAGGTCAGGTATGGAAACGCCCGCATGCGAAACGGCAGCGGCGTGCCGGTGCGGTCGGCGCGGCGGCGCAGGATCAGTTGCGAAACCAGCGCGATGGTCCACACAAGCAGGCAGGTGGAGCCGACCAGATTGAGCAGCGCCGGCAGCACGCGGGCGGGGTAGAGCAATTCGAGAATGGTCGCGAGGAAGCCGAAGGCGACGCTGGACAGCACCGCAGCCACCGGCACCCGTCGCCGGTCGAGGCGTGCCAGCAGGCGCGGCGCCTCGCCGCGTTCGGCCAGTGAAAAGATCATGCGCGAGGCGCCGTAGAGGTTCGCGTTGAGCGCCGACAGCAGCGCGATCACGGCAACCAACGTGATCGCACTCGCCGCGCCGGGGATGCCGGCCCGTTGCAGCACCGCGGCGAAGGGCGAGTTGAGCGCGTCGCTGGTCCATGGCACAACGGCGACGATCACGCTCAGCGATCCGATGTAGAACACCAGAATGCGCCACAGCACGGTGCGGATCGCGCGCGCGACGCTGTGTTGCGGATCTTCCGTTTCCGCGGCGGCGACCGCGACGATCTCGGTTCCGCCGAAGGCGAACACGACCACCAGCAAGGCGGCGCCGATGCCGGCCCAACCGGTCGGGGCGAAGCCGCCGTTGGCGAAGAAATTGGAGGCGCCGGGCGAGGCCACGCCGGGCAGCAGGCCGAGCAGCATCAGCGCGCCGATGGCGATGAAGGCGATGATCGCGGCGACCTTGAGGATCGCGAACCAGAACTCGAACTCGCCGAAATTGCGGATGCCGAGCAGGTTGATCGCGGTGAACACGATCATGAAGGCCAGCGACATCAGCGCGACCGGCAGATCCGGCCACAGCGTGGCCAGCAGGCCGGCGGCGCCGACCGATTCCGCCGCCACCACGATCACCACCTGCGTCCACCACAGCCAGCCCACGGTGGCGCCGGCCGTTTCGCCCATCGCGTCGGCGGCGTAGACGGAAAACGCGCCGCTCGCCGGGCGCGCCGCGGCCATTTCGCCGAGCGCATGCATGACGATGATGACGAGCGTGCCGGCGAGCAGATAGGACACGAGCACCGCCGGTCCCGCCGCCTGCACGCCGATGCCCGAGCCGAGGAACAAACCGGCGCCGATCGCGCTGCCGAGACCCATCATGATCAGCTGGCGCGGTTTCATCGCAGGGCCGGCATGAGTGCCGGAGCCGGAAGCGCGGGGTGATTGCGAGGGGCTGGACATCGGTCGGACTCGGGCGGCGGTGGCGCGGGTTGTCTGCCGCCCTCAGGCGCGTGGCGGAAGGCCGCGCATCATAGCGGGGCGGTCAAGGGCATGTATGTACGGTGTGAGCCACCCGTGCAGGCCACGCGGTAGTGTACGAACGCTCGCTGGGTCTTCGCTGGCGAAGGCGCATGTCCAAACAGGCACTCCGACGAATTTCGAGTGCATGGCGAGAGTTGGCGTGGTGCGCGCCGTGGTTTGGGGGCGATGGTTTGGAATAAGGAAGTACAAGCTGTGTGTTGTCGCCCACCTATGCTTCCTGGTACAGGAGTTTGAAATGAGATACGCAAGGCTGCTTCTGATTCATATTTTCATCAATATGGTTTTTATTTCCCCGGTTATTTCCAAAAGGATAGATTCTTTTGAGGATCTAAGGAGTGAGGTAAGAAAATATAGGCTCGATGAAAAGAACAGGAGCGCCGTTGCTTCCCTTGATCGTTTCATGGAGCATGTTAATAAGCAGCTGACAGAGTGCTATTCGGCAGAGCCGGATAAGCCGTATTTGGGCAGAACTGTCGGAAATGTAAAGTTTGTTTACGCAACACCGAGTACA